>NZ_JACJSM010000008.1 GCF_014698145.1 Oscillatoria sp. FACHB-1406
GTTGCGAAAATCCCCCGAGCGTAGTCGAAGGGGAAGGAAACAGAAACCTAAATCGTGAGGTTTGGGAATCACCGTGGCTTTAGCCCGGTGAGGATGTCAACTTACTATTGGCATTAAGATGGGGCTGAATAATTGACAATGGATAATGGATAACGTTTTTAGGCAGTCAGAAGTTGAACTGAAATGGTGCGTTACTACTGCCGTGACACAGCTAAAAACGTAGATTAGGTAGGGTGTCGTTAGCGAAGCGTAACGCACCGAAATGCCAAGATTTGAGCGTTTTTGACTGATGCGTACAAATAAAGGTGTGTCATCGCACGACTGGAGTTAAAAGCGTCATGTACTAAGATGGTGCGTTACGGCGCGCCGAAAAATCAGTTTTTTTGGATGAAATTCAAGTTGCGCCTAACGCACCCTACTAGAAAACTTATTATTCACCCTTCATTATTCATTCCCCACGCTTGCCGAGCGAGACGATGAATTTCTTGCCAGGGTTGTTGAGTGGCGCGCGCGAGGCGGGCGCAATCTTCGTATTCGGGGTGAACATTGAGGATGGAACTATCGGGAGCGCAATTTTTGCGAGCGATTTTAACGCGAACCGTGCCGTAAGGCGTTTCGACGGGATGAATTTCTCGCGGTAGAATTTGGCGTTTTTGGAGGCGGTGGCGAATTCCCAAGGTGGTGGTTTCTTGAAATACAATCTTTTGACAAGTTTGGCTGAGTTCGGGATGACAAATAGCGGTTAGGAGAAAACCCGATCGCGATTTTTTCATGCCGATCGCTTGAGTAAAAACATCGAGCGCTCCCGCTTCTAATAGCGCTTCCATTGTATAGGCGATCGCTTGCGGGCTGAGATCGTCGAGTTGCGTCTCTAAAACCGCGATCGTTTCAATTTCTTGCGGTTCTTCGGTGGCATTGACATCATTGAGTTGCGCGTCGGCAAGGGCGACGGTCTCAATTTCTGGCTGTCTTTGGCTAGAATGATGATGGGAATGATGTTCGTGCTGAGTTTCCACCGTTGGGGAAGATTCGCCCAACCAAAGGCGGAGAATGTTGGGGATGGGCAGGTCGCGGGAACCCGCACCTAAACCGACGCGCTCTAATTTTAGCGCGGGGGGCGGCCCGAACCGATGGGCGAGGGTCGTCGCGATCGCGGCTCCGGTGGGGGTAACTAGCTCTTTATCAATGCCGTTGCTATAAATCGGCACTTGGCGAGTTTCCCACAACTTTAATACGGCCGGAGTTGGCACGGGCAGCAAACCATGAGCCGCGCGTACCGTTCCGCCGCCGGTTGGCATCGGCGAACAATCGACGCGATCGACTCCCAACCAATCCAACCCCAAACAACTGCCGACAATATCGACAATCGCATCCGTCGCGCCGACTTCGTGGAAATGGACTCGTTCCGGTTCGATTCCGTGAACGGCACCTTCCGCGATCGCAAGATTGCGAAATACTTCTAAACTCCACCGTTCTGCCCGGATCGGCAAGTTCGCCTGTTGAATAAGAGTTTCAATCTCTGGTAAATGACGAGCTTTAGGGTGGTGCGCCTCGTCCGCCGTCAAATTCACATCGACTTTCGTGGCAATTTGACCGTTGCGATGGACTTTACGGACGCTTAGCTGATACTCTTGCTCGAGACCTAAAGCTTTGAGATGTTGGCTTAAATATTCCCAAGGAACGCCCGCATCGACGAGCGCTCCGAGACACATATCTCCTGATATTCCTGTCGGACATTCTAAATAAGCAATTTTAACCATTGCGATCGAGAGTGTTGAAACTTTTAATAAATCGCGATCCAAAATTTAACCCAAATGGCAACTTTCTACTCAATTCATCCCGAAAACCCCCAAAAGCGCAGCATAGAGAAGATAGCTCGCGACTTACAAAATGGGGCGATTATGCTCTATCCCACCGATACAGTGTACGCGATCGGCTGCGACATCAATGTTAAATCAGCAGTCGAACGAGTCCGCCAACTCAAGCGCCTCTCGAATGATAAACCGCTGACGTTCTTGTGTTCGTCCCTCTCGAACATTTCCGAATACGCTAGGGTGAGCGATCGCGCCTACCGTATCATGAAACGTTTGATTCCCGGGCCTTATACCTTCCTCTTACCCGCCACCAAGTTAGTCCCCAAACTGGTGATGGATCCCAAACGCAAAACCACCGGGATTCGCGTCCCCGACAATGCCATCTGTCTGTCACTGCTCGAAGCGCTGGGCAATCCCGCCGTTTCTACTTCCGCGCACATCCCCAACGAAGATGGCGCTTTCCCCACGTTAGGTTTGGAGAAGCAACGCCTGTTTGATACCCTGGAGCCGTTAGTGGATGCGATTATCGACGACGGTTCCGAACCGGGATCTCAAGTATCCACAATTCTAGATTTTACGAGCGAGGAACCTGAAGTCGTGCGCAAAGGTCTAGGATGGGAAGCCGTGGAAGATTTGAATGTCGCCTCGAGCTATTAAGACGCACGCCGATTGGAATTAGAGGTTTTGCTCGACTTCCGAACTGACCCTGTTCGCTGCACCTATCTCGCTTCTAAAGAAAAACTGTCCTCGAAGTCCTCTCAGTTCCGCGCGAACTGTTTTTCTTAGCGCGACGCATACACCTTCTGAGTTTGGAATTTCGATTTCGGAAAGCTTATACCAGTTCGTCGATCGGTATGCGATCGCGTTGTTTTTTTCGGGTGCTAACCCCACGATAAAAAACCCTCAAAGCTAGACAGAGCAACGATGTGAGTCACATTTTTGCCCGCTCGCCAGAGGACGCGATCGCACTAACTCTGGCTTGTGACACATTCAGTCCCCACGGATATTGCCCTGAGACCTACAGTGATAAGTGTCAGGGGCAAGGGAAAGCAACATCTCGCTTCCGCCCGAACCCAACACGACTGAATTGCAACTACCTGGGTGACTACCATGAATGCTAAACTTTGTCAAGCTAACTATTCCGCGATCGAAACCGCCTACAGCCAATTTGAAAGCCTAGAAGACGCTCACTTCCTGTCACTACAGCAACTCATCCTCGACGAAATGCAAGCTAAAGTCGGCGCGAACTCGCGTTCCTTGCAATCTGTCGCCGAACGCATCGCTCGCGAAGTCGAACGAGTCTGTCGTAAAAGCGCTCGCATTCAAAGCTCTGGCGATATCAAATCGCACCTCATCCACCTCGGACACCATCGCATTAACAAATGCCTGTATTACTACCAAAAAGGCTCGCAGCGCGGACGTACCGAACTGCACGCGAACTTAAGCATGATGGTGTATCGGCACATCGCGCGCGCCGACGCTCAACTCGGTTTCTCCGCTCGCTATAACGCCATTGAAGACTTCCTGCAAGACTTCTACGTCGAATCCTTGCGCGCCTTCCGCAAAGAAAACGAACTGCCTGCGGACTACCAACCCCGCACGCCCCTCGAACTTGCAGAATACATGGCGTTTACCGAACAGTATGCCAAGCGCCGCATCAATCTTCCCAACGGTTACAGCCAACAATTAATCATCCTGCGCGCCCAAAGCTTTGCGCGCCGCCAACCGCACGAAACCGCCATCGATATCGAACAAGCGGCAGAATACGGCAAAGGCGAAGAAGGGGAACTGCAAAGCCGCAACCCTGCCGTCCAACAAGTGCGGGCGCAAATGGTTGCTGAAACGCCGGATCCTTGGGAAGATGTACGTCGCGATCGCGTTGTTAATTCCTTGATTCAATACCTCGAAGCTCAAGGACATTCCGACTGCGCCGACTACCTCGTACTGAAGCTTGAAGACCGCTCCGCTGCTGAAATCGACGAAATTCTCGGTCTCACGCCGCGCCAGCGCGACTACTTACAACAGCGCTTTAAATACCACGTCGAAAAATTCTCCCGCGCCTCTGAAAACTGGAAACTCGTCCATCAATGGCTCGGCGCAGATCTCGACCAAAAATTAGGTCTTAATAGCGAGCAATGGCAAGCCTTACTAACGCAATTGTCCGAAGTTCAACGCGAACTGTTGCAACTCAAACAAGAAGGCAAAAATGATGCGGAAATCGCTAAAATGCTGAAGCTGAGTGCTAAAAAACTGCAAAAGCAATGGACGCAGATTCTCGAACTCGCTGCTAAAGTCCGCAACAGTAATGCCAATTGAGGGGAAATGGGTGGCGATAGCCCCAAGCACTCGACTGAGGCTTCCCGCTTCCCCCTCCCTCAATATTTTTATTTTAAAATTTAAAGTAACTCCATTAAGAACCTCACTTTTTAAGCAAGAATAAGGTACGTCTCTAAACATAATAAAGTCTTTGCTGGTGGGCGCTGCCCACCCTACAAAATGTCTCTTTAAGCAAAAATTACGATCGATAGCTAGGGCTTTGGTGCGAGAATAGCGAAAAAAGATTTGACCTCAACAGAGCAATTAACGGCTCCGAACGTTATACCAATTTAAGATTGCGTTGCCTAGAATAAACTCTCCTAAATTCTCAGGATAACGGTGCGTTACGCTTCGCGCTCCACACCCTACTTTTCATTCTATGCAGCTTCACATCAATCTGGTCTTGTCAATTATCAATTATCAGTTTTACTCTTTACGTCCTGTCAGCCAATACGTTACCATATCGCCTTTCCCTTTAACAGGAATTAATCCGCGCTTTTCAAAGGAATAGCGATCTTTCAACAGTTCGTAAGTTGCTTCAGTAACTTGAATCTTACCTGCTTCGCCTTGAGATTCCATGCGCGAAGCAACATTAACCGTATCGCCCCAAAGATCGTAAATAAACTTTTTAATTCCAATTACGCCAGCAACCACCGGGCCGCTATTAATGCCGATACGAATTTGGAAGGGGTTGTCCAAATCGTTCTTAAATTGCTGGATGCTTTCTAACATTTCTAAAGCCATATCAGCGATCGCGGCGGCGCGATCGGGGCTAGGTACGGGAAGACCGCCCGCTACCATATAAGCATCTCCAATGGTTTTAATTTTTTCCAGTCCGTGACGCTCGGCGAGTTGGTCGAAACTGGAAAAAATTTGATTGAGGAGATTGACTAACTCTAAAGGAGAAGTGCGAGCAGAAAGAGGAGTAAAACCGACAATATCGGCAAATAAAACCGTAGCATTATCGAAACGTTCAGCTAACGATCCTTCATACTGTTTGAGTTGCTCGACAATGGCTTTCGGTAAGATATTAAGCAATAAACGTTCGGATTTTTCTTGTTCGATTCGCAGCTTTTCTTCAGTTTGCTTGCGCTGGGTGATGTCATCGACCGTTCCTTCATAAAACAGTAGGTTGCCGCTATTGTCCCGCACGGCGCGCACGTTTTCCGATACCCAAATAATGCTGCCATCTTTCCGATAGAGTTGGGACTCGCAGTGGTAGACTGCTTCTTGTTCTTCGAGCATCGTGACAAGCTCGGCGCGCCGCTGCGGATCGACGTACAACTGTCGGCCGATATCGACGATATTGATTTTAAATTCGGCGGCAGAAGAATAACCGCACATTTTAACTAAAGTGGGGTTAGCGCTCAAAAAACGTCCATCAGGCGTAGTTTGAAAAATTCCTTCAGCAGCATTTTCAAAAATACTGCGATACTTAGCTTCAGCGCGAGCTAGAGCATCCATCATACGCTTGCGTTCGGTGATATTGCGCGCCACCCAAATTACACAATTGTTGGGCAGGGGGGAAACGCTAGCCGCAAACCAAACTTCTTGCACGCTGCGAGCTTTGAGTGAGGGGTCGATTTGTCCGTCGGACATGAGGACGCTATATTCGAGGTTCAGGGTTTGTCCGGTGTTGAGGACGCGCTGAATCTCGGCGACAAAAAAATCGGCTTCTTTGGGACGCAGGACATCGTAGACTGTTTTACCGATGCGATCGGGTGTCGGACTGTAGAGAATTTCGGAGTTCGTGGAAATAACTCGAACGTAGCGCCCTTCTGCGTCAAAGACGGTGATGATATCCGTCATGGCGGCAAAAAGCGCCCGAAGTTCGGCTTCAGAGTTGCGCAAGGCGATTTCAACGCGCTCGCGTTCTGCGATTTCTTTGAGCAGTTGGGCGTTGGCTTGTTTGAGGGCAGCAGTGCGCTTTTCAACGCGCAATTCGAGTTGTTCGTAAGCTTGTTGTAGGGCTTCTTCTGCTTTTTTGCGCTCGGAGATATCTTCGATGGTGCCTTCGTAGTAGAGGAGAGTCCCGGTTTCGTCGCGCACGGCGCGGGCGCTCTCAGATATCCAAGCAATGATACCGTCTTTGCGATAGATCTGCGCTTCAAAACCGATAACGCGATCGCGTTCTTCTAACAGTTGTCGAAAATACAGTTGTTGCTGGGGATCGACGTAGATTTGAGTTTTGGAACGACCGAGTTCTTGGAGCAATTCTTGAGTAGAATTGTAGCCGTAGATGCGAGCTAAGGCGGGATTGACGCTGAGATAGCGACCGCTAGGGCTAACGAGAAAGATGCCTTCGACAGCGTTTTCAACGATGCTGCGATATCGCGCTTCCGTTTCGAGGAGGGCTTTTTCGGCAGCTTTGCGATCGCTAATATCAATCCCGACGAAGAATGCGGCTTGCTTATTGTTGTATTTTTGACCGACGATCAAATAGTCGCGGCTGGTTCCTTTAACTTGTGCCGAAACTTCCCGAAAGGCTTCGGATTGGTCGCTCTTAAAAAACTCGTGCAAAAAGGTATTAAACTGCGAGCCAGTGCCGAGAAAGCCAATATCTTGACCGACAAAGGCTTCCCGACGAATGCCAAAGGTTTTAGCGAGATGCTGGTTGACTCCTAAATAACGCAGATCGGAACTCACGCAGGAGACAATACCGGGAACGGTTGCTAAGATGGCTTCGAGTTGGTCTTGGGCTGCTTTAAGTTCGATTTCCGCTTCTCGTCGTTTGGTGATGTCGATTCCGACGGTAAAAGCAGCGCGACTGTTGGCGTATTTTTTAGCGACGACGAGATAACTGCGCTGGCGCTCTCGAGCTTGGACGGAAATTTCGCAAGCATCATCTTGGCGCTCGCTGGCAAAGAAATTACTAATAAATTGACTGAATTCCAAACCCGTACCGAGAAATCCTAAATCTTGACCGACGAAGGTTTCTGGAGGTACGCCGAAGACGCGCGCTAAATTGCGATTGACTCCTAGGTAACGCAAGTCGGAACTGACGCAGGACACCATCCCCGGAACGGTTTCGAGAATGGTTGCGAGTTGGTCTCGCACGGAGGTGAGTGTGTGCTGCACTTGATAGTGTTCTACCACCTCTTGGACGAAAAATTCGTTGGATTCTTCTAAAGCGGCGGTGCGTTCTTCAACCGTGCGGGAAAGTTCGATCTCGGCGAGTTTGCGTTTGGTGATGTCAATGCTGTTGCCTTCGTAGTATAAAATCGTGCCGTCGCGATCGCGGACGGTTTTAATATTTTCAGATACCCAAAAAGTGCTACCGTCTTGGCGATAGGCTTGATACTCAAATTCTTTAACGGAGTCTTGCTCTTGGAGTAAGGTTTCTAGTTCTGCGTAGCGTTTGGGATTGACGTACACTTCCAGGGCGATATCGTTGATGCTATTACTCATCTCTAAGGGCGAGAGATAGCCGAAGATTTGCGACATGGCAATGTCAACGACCATGTAGCGGCGATCGGGGGTACTCTGGAAAAATCCTGCCGCCGTGTTGTCGAGGATGTTACGATACAGCACGAGGTCGAGGCCTTGGCGATCGCAGAGCAATCTTTCCTGTTCGGCCACGCGCTGGCGTAGAGACACTAATTCTTCAATTAGTTGAGCCTTCGTTTTATCTTGGTCTCTCATGAGTTTTGGATTGTCTGCCAAACTGGAAGGATTCATCGTTTCCCTTGAGTGCCGATCTGAACCGCACGCCCCCGGCGGGAGTCGCGAAGTCGATCGCGTCGTATCCTTCCTCTCATCACTCTCAACTTTCAATGGCTCGGTCGAGAGGGCTGCCTGTTCGCCTTCCGCAGAATTTTCGATGGCTCGACAGCCAGTAGAGACCCCGAAGATTAAACTATATTCCACCACGATAACTCGATCTTTCAGATAAGAGAAGGTATAGATCTAAAGAACAGAACTAAACTCGGCCATCGGGACATTTTTCCTTTCTTCTGGCAATCCGACTCGAGCCGAGCCATCGTTTTTAGAGCGATCGAGTTGGTTAAAAACGGCTTGGTGCGCTAGGTTCCGTTTTTTTTGAGGAGGGCGCAACGCCCAAAAACTCGATTCCTGACGGCCTACCCTTCAAAGGGTGAGGCTCGAAATCGATCCGTCGGTTGCAAAGGTTGGGTACAATTGCCAATACGATTTTGCTGCGATGACTTGGGCGCTAAGGAACCCTACCCGCGCGATCGCGTCAATGGGTTGGGAAAGCTCTACCCCTGACTTTCCCAAACCTCCGTTCAATCTTATGTTTCAGCATCAGGAGTTTTCTCAAGGGTTATGAATACCAAACTTTCTCAGATCGGTACGGCTTTAATCGCTTCATCTTTTTTCATCTCCAGCAGTCTTGTTTCTGCGAGCGCCGCCCCAAAAACGCCGCAACTGCTCGCTCAAAACCAATATCCGCAGAATTTGCGAAATGAGTACATGAATGCTTGTAAGCAACGCGCGATGGCTGAAGGGTTAAATCAATCGCAGGCTCAAAGGCTGTGCCAATGTACCCTCGGACGCTTGCAAGCGCGATTTACGACCGCTCAATTCCGCGCTCTCAATCGCCGCGCGGCGGAAACCGGTCAAACGCCTCAAGCATTTACCGATATCGGTATGGCCTGCTATCGTCAGTTAAATAGTTAAGAGCGATCGGTTATAGCGCTGCTTGACGGGTGAATGTCCGTTTCTAAACGCACAAAAGTCTTACTGGGTGGGCAACACCCACCCGATCCAATGTCTTAACCAAAGTGCGTAGCGCTAGATCGGTCAATCGTGTTGGCTATTTGATATGACGTTGCATAGAATGTAGCTCTTCCTCTAATCTTCTCGATCGAGGAAGACTCTAAAATTGACTGTTGACTGATGACTGAATGGCACTGACTTAAGGCGGGTGGGCGCTGCCCACCCTACTGTAAAGACGTTGTATACAACGTCTCTACAGGCGATTTTTTAGATTTTTTAACTCTGACTTCAGTGCCATTCACTGATAACTCGCTTATTGTTCGCCGATCGCTGCTCGCAGATAACTGTTCGCTGAAAAAATGGTAACTTGGCGCGAAAGATTAAATATTTCACGGTGGGCGATCGCGCATCCTTGGCTGACAACGAGCTTTTGGATCGCGGTTGCTGTCGCCGGAGCGCTGGCTTTTAGCAGCCTTAAATACGCACTTTTTCCCGATATTACGTTTCCCGTTATTATCGTTCGGGCAGAAGCACCGCTAACGGCAACCTTAGATACAGAACGACAATTGACGTTACCCCTAGAGGCAGCCCTAAAAACGCTCCCAGGAGTTGATAGCTTGCGTTCCTCGACCTATTCAGGGCGAAGTATCTTGAATTTAGCCTTCGCGGTAGGAAGCGACCTAGAAGGCTCAAAAACGGTAGTTGAGACGCGCCTCAAACAGGCTCAGTTGCCTCCCGATAGTACCTTCGAGGTGATGCCGCTCAATCTCAATGAATCGACGGCGGTGAGTTACGCGCTTCAGTGGCGGGGGAACGGTGCGGCGGAGACGGAGAAAATTATCGAGGATTTAACAAAAGTTGCTCGAGAAAAAATTCTACCCGCGATCGCGAAACTACCCGGAGTGCGTCGCGTCGATCTCCTGGGGAACGATACCCGACAAGAAATTGCGAACGCCGAGAAAATCGATATCCCTCAAAGTCTCGTTCGTTTGAACGGCGAAAATGTCCTCGCATTTCGGGTTATCAAAGAAGCCAAAGCCAATACCTTAGAGGTGGTGCGTCAAGTCGAAACAACCGTGCAAGCGCTGCAAAAAACGCTGCCCGATGTGCGATTAACGCTGGCAGAAACGCAAGCTGAATTCATTCGCGAAGCCACGCAAGCCACCATTGAAGCCCTATTGGGAGCCATTATCTTAGCGGTTTTGGTGATTTATCCTTTTTTGCGAAGTTGGCGAGCGACTTTGATTTCAGCGCTGGCGATCCCGCTGTCGTTGCTGGGAACGTTTATCGTCATGGCGATCGCGGGATTTAATCTAGAAACCATCACGCTGCTCGCCCTCGCCTTAGTTATCGGTATTATCGTAGACGACGCGATCGTCGATGTCGAAAATATTTCGCGTCACATCGAAGCGGGCGACGCACCCAAACAAGCCGCCCTTAAAGGAACTGACGAAATCGGCTTAGCCGTCAGCGCAGCCACCCTCACCATTGCTGCCGTTTTCCTTCCCGTTGCCTTCATGGGCGGAACCATCGGTCAATTTTTTAAACCCTTTGGCTTAACGGTTTCTGCCGCAGTTCTCATTTCCCTACTTGTCGCGCGTACCCTTTCTCCCGTTCTTTGCTTTTGGTGGTTGCGTTCTTCCCTCGGGCGCGCCAGCAAATCCCCAAACAACCCCGACGAGCCGAAATCTTCGCTGCTGGAGCGTTTATATCGCCCCCTCTTGCAATGGTCGCTCTTGCACCGCAACATCGTTATTGGACTGGCGATTCTCAGCTTTGCTGCGGGTGTTGCCCTCATTCCCTTAATTCCCAAGGGGTTTATTCCCAAACTCGATCGCGGCGAGTTTAATATCGTCTTTACTTCGCCCTTACCTTCCGTACCCGCAGGCAATCCCCAGCCTGCCCCCGCCGCCTCTCCCGCTCGCACAGAGAGCGATTCCGGTTCGAGTTTGGAAGCCGGGGCGTTTGATTGGATAAGCGAGTTAAAAAAATCGCCAGAGAAAGCCTTATTGAGCGAAGCGCGAGGAATTGCCGAGCAGATTGAAACGGTAGTTTTGCCCGCTCCGGAAATCGAATCGTCCTTTGCGGTGATGGGCGTGCGAGGACAACCCAATCAAGGGAAAATGTACTTGAAACTGAAGCGCGATCGCCAACTCTCTACCGCCGAAATTCAAGAACAACTCCGCCAACAACTCGCAGAACTGCAAGCAAAATTCCCCAACCTCAAAGCCGTTAAAATTAACGTCGAAGATATCCAATTTGTCGATACTATCGACCAAAAGCCCCTACAAATTGCTCTGATTGGCGATGATTTAGCCAGCTTGGATAAAGCTGCCGCCGAACTCAAAACCCGCGTCAAAACGCTACCGGGATTCGTTGAAGTTGAAGTATCTAGCGAAGGCAGCGATGCAAAAAATCCAGCCCTTATCGAGCGTCTCGACGGGCAGCGCGCCGTCTATTTTAGCGCCAACTTGCAGCAAGGAAACGCCCTCGGCGATGCCACGGAGGAAGTAATGGCGATCGCGCGTTCTTTAGTTCCTCCCGGCGTAACCCTCGATCTCAAAGGCGATGCAGCCTCCAGTAGTACCGTCCTCAACAGTTTTGGCGCAACCTTGGCGCTTTCCACCGTTTGTATGCTTGCCGTCTTGCTGTTGCTGTTCCGCCGCTTGCTCGAACCCCTCGTTGTCGGTTTGTCGCTGCCCCTATCCCTCGTGGGCGCGATGTTAGCCTTGCTCTTAACTCAGAGCGATTTCGGCATGATTTCCCTGATTGGGTTTATCTTTTTACTGGGATTGCTTGACAAAAATGCCGTTTTACTAACCGACTATGCCAGCCAATTACAAAGAACGGGTTTAAGCCGCGATCGAGCAATTCTGGAGGCCAGTCAAGCGCGCTTGCGCCCGATTTTAATGACTACTTTGTCTACTATTTTGGGAATGTTACCGCTTGCATTAGGATTAGGAGCGGGAGCGGAGTTGCGCCAACCGATGGCTGTTGCTATTATCGGCGGATTAGTAACCTCAACCTTACTCAGTTTAGTAGTTGTCCCCGTGTTGTATTCGCTGCTCGAAGATATTTGGGGGAAATTAAGACTTAAAAAATAGAAGATGAAGATAGAAGAATTAATTAACGCCGTTGAAAAAGCCGACTCTGCTGAGGAACTTTTAGAAACAGTGGAAGCGCTCGCTGCTGTCGCCGATGAAGCTGCAATTCCGACGTTAATTGACGTTTTAGGTTACAACAATCCTGGTGCGGCAGTTGCGGCGGTGGATGGATTAATTGCGATCGGCCAGCCCGTCGTTCCCATCCTGCTCCAAGAACTCGACGGGTATAATTATGGGGCGAGAGCTTGGGCAACGCGCGTGTTTGCAGGGATTGGCGATCCCCGCGCGATCGATTTATTGCTGCGCGCCGCTAGCAGCGACTTTTCCCTGAGCGTGCGCCGCGCCGCCGCTCGCGGTTTGGGAACCCTGCGTTGGGAGATGCTACCGGAAGAGCGACGAGAAGAGGCAAAGTCTCAGACGCTCGAAACTTTACTATTGGTGACGAAGGATCCGGAATGGGTGGTTCGCTACGCTGCCGTGACGAGTTTGCAATCCTTAGTAGCCGTCGTGCCAGAGTTTAAGCCGGAAATCTGCCAACACTTAGAGCAAATTGCAGCAACGGACGGAGAATTAGCCGTTTGCGCTCGCGCTCGTATGGCGCTGGGGGCTGCGCGTTGATTTAAATCCTCCTTCTTCCGAACCCATACCCGCAAGTTTGACAAGCGACTAAGATTGCGCGCACCGCTACGCGGATCCCCTTGGGATCGCATTTTTACCAGAGCAATTGACGGCTCCGAACGTTATCCATTGTCCATTATCTAATACGTTATCCATTATTCATTATCAATTATTCAATACGTTATCCATTGTCCATTATCAATTGTCAATTATTCAATACATTTCAGCCATAACTCGATTCCGACCTGCTATCTTTGCTTGATATAACTGTTTGTCAGCGCATTCAATAAGCGTGGAGGGAGAAGAATCTGCGATCGGAACAATCGTCGCAACTCCAAGACTTATAGAAACAAACCGATCGATGAGCGATTCAGCGTGAGGCAGTTGTAAATCTTTAACGGCTTGGCGTATGCTTTCTGCCATATGAGTAGCACCCTCAATTCCTGTATTGGGCAAAATTACTGCAAATTCTTCTCCACCATAACGGGCAGCTAAATCGTGGGAGCGATGAATTTTGCTATTGAGAGTTTGAGCGACTTATTGAAGACAACCATCACCAGCGGGATGTCCGTAGTAATCGTTGTAGCGCTTGAAATAGTCAACGTTCATGAGAATCAGCGATAGCGGCAACTGTTCCCGTACAGCCCGTTGCCATTCTTGGGTCAAGTGCAGATCGAAGCAACGACGATTCGCGACTCCAGTCAAGCCATCCACCATCGTCAGTCGTTGCAATTCCTCGTTAGCCTGCTGAAGCGCCAGAGTTCGTTCCTCAATCTTTTGCTCTAACTCCAAATTGAAGATTTGCAAAAGCCGCTTTTGTTGTTCTAGATTAGTAAATAGCCCACTAATCGCTTCGGATAATTTCGCAATTTCATCTTTTCCAGAAAAAACTGGGATATGAATATTTGTATCGCCACGCCGAATACGATGAGCGGCGATCGCGATCGCTAAAACTGGATTGAGAAACTGTTCGGCAATCCACCAAGCAAGAGCGCTACTCGCAATACCTAATGTAATGCCCCAAAGAATAATTTGTTGTTGCAGGACAGAAGCTTTTATAAAAGCTTCTTCTGTGGATTGTCGAACCAGCACAATCCAACCCAAACCCGGGTAATCTTCAAGCCCTTGAGTTGCAGCAAAGCCAGTCAGATAAGTCCCATCTGGCCACCGTTCTACTAAAAAGCCTCTTTCCCCATCCCGAACCGCCCGAACGCTTTTAAGATGAGAGATCGATGGAAACCATCCGGGTTCAAATTGTTTTTTTTGGCTGCCAGAGTCAACAGCGGGTGTCAGCAATACCTCTCCCGATTGAGACAGAATCATCGCTTCGACATGGTAGCGATCTTGTAGCGGCTTTAATAAGTCATCTCGCACATCTTTTGCCCAATTCCAGTAAAGATGCGCTCCTAATACTCCCTCAACTTTATTGGGATTTGTTGTACTAAAGACGGGTGCTGCAATATCAACAAATCTGAGGGGTTCGCCGTTGGGATTGGGGTTGGGTAGGAGAGGGGCTAATAGCTTTGCCTCATGCACATCCTCAACTACAGCACCTTGCTTACCCTGAATAAACCAAGGGCGGCTCGAGACTTTCTTTCCTTCTAAAATCTGGTTGGTACTGGCGACAACCACACCCTCAAAATTGGTTAAACCAATCCAGGCATAGTTCTTGTAAGCCTTCTGGAGTCGGTTGAGGAGAGCGCGTTTACTGGTAAGGAAGTGACGAGAATCCCGAATCACTTCCAAGGTAGAAAGCATCCGGATCTCTTGATAGTGGACGAACATATCTCGATCCAGATTCCTGGACATCTGGTAAGCTAACTGTTCCACAAAGCGACTACTATCTGCTTTGATTTGGGTTTTGCTAGTGTTACCCACAATCCAGGATAACAAGAGGGAAAAGAGCAAAGTCGTTGTTGCGATCGCTAATCCCAATCGCTTCTTCAAGCTTCGACGGGGATCCAAGCGTTTTAGCCACTTCTTCTGCATGAGGTCTTGGCAGTACAATTGCATCTTGACGAGTTCATTCCTTTGAAAGACTTTCCCCGCATTGAGATAAGTATTGCACTCGTTGCTGCCTTGGGTCTTGCATGGCTAGAAGGTATTTTAGGAGAATACAGATCTGGATTTGCTTGTGATGGTGCGCTACTTTTTAGCTGGCGCACCCTACAATACTAAGGAGCGATCGCGATCGTCAAATCTTATCTGGGTTTAGCGATCGTTGGTAAGGGCATAGCAATGCTCATTTTAAGGTGTAGGGTTGACCTTGCTATTCCGCATCAAAGTTATAAAAAAGTGGTAAAAACTAGCAATGCCTACCCTCTAGATTGTGGTAGGCAAAGTAATGAATCGAATTTTTTTTAAAATATAGCGCTACGCAACTCAGTTAGGACATCGGGTAGTAGACTAGCAAGCTTAAAACAGTGGGCAATTTCTTTTTTTGTATTTATGGTAGACATCGGGTAGGGTAGGCAGCGCCCACCAGCCCAGACTTTAATGCCTTTAGAAACGTACATTCACAACCGAGTATTGCTATAGATTGAATTGCTTTTCTCTCCCGACAAGTGGTTTCCAAAGTGAGTTATTTTGTCTCATTGTGTTGGCGCGTTTCTGTTAGCCGTCTCTAACCATTTCATTCCCATTTCAATCGGGATTCCGAGGTACGGACAAAGGATTTTGATGAGTTCGATTCCCCCAGCTAAGAACATACCGCGAATTCGGGTATTAGTTTGAACTTGTTCGTCTACGCGACGAACGAGTTGTTGTTGTTCGCTTTCGGTGGTTGCGGGGTAAGTTTGGTTGAGTTGGGTTAGTAATTGTTGAATTTCTGCGGCAGCATTAGCTAAAGTTGGAGAGGGATTATTGATAAAGTCGCGTTCCACATTTCCCGCTGCACCGGTGACGGGTGCATTAAAATTCATTTGGACTTTGCGCGATTCTGACATAGTTGTAATAGCCCGATCGAGGGAATTAAGAATGGGATGATTTTGGTAAATTTGTGCCAGAGCGGAGATCGCGTTCTGACGGACAATGGAATCGCGATCGCTTAATGCTGCTTCACAAAGTGCCGAGATCGCGTCTTCGCAATCAACTCCCATTGTAGCTAATGCTTTAGCAGCTTCGATACGCACTAAAGAAGATTCATCATTCAGCAACACGAAGCGAATCACCTGAATCACGCGAGATTTTGACTCATTCATTAGGGTTCGCTGTAATGTTCTCCTAAAGCGGTTAGAGCTAGAATCCGAACAGTAGGATCTTCGCTTTGTAAGTTTTGCAGGATGCGGGCGATTGCTTCGGGAAAGTCTTCGGGTGCGGGGGGTTGACTTACTGGGGCGCGATCGCTGGGGTTAAGGTGAATTTGTAAGCAAGGATTTGTTTCGATATCTTCGTACCGTTGAAAGTCGGCAATCAGTCCGCTATTTTTCATCACCTCAATGAGATGAAAAGCTAAAGGTGTTGCCGGAATTTCGGCGGTTAAATTTCCTGCGGTTTTCGCTGCTCGAATTCTCTCCACAATCTCGGTAATTTCATGCTCTTTTTGAAGCCGGAGGGATTCTGCGATCGGTTCCTCTGAGTCTGATTCCGAGAGAGCGCTAGGTGTTAATCCCGGTTCGAGACTCCGAGAGCGTACTAGCGACAGGACAACAACATTTTCCAAAGAAGTATTGAGTCGTTGCGCTTCAGCGAGTAGGTGTTGTTCCAGTTCATCGGGAAGTTCAATTGTTAATTTTCTCGTCATTATCTTTTAGGTTTGGATTATTTAAATTGCCTTCAACAATCCCCGCCGCCCCTGTGACATTACCATAGAAATTCATTTGTACGGATGAAGGTTCTGATTGGGTAGCTTTTGCGTCCTCAACGGGGGGAGAATGAAAAAGTGGGTAGTTATAAAACTTGCAGCGCTCTTGAATTTTTTCGATGATTTCGGTGGTGTCGTATTTTTGCCTTAAGAGTAATTCCCACATCTGAGGTAGGACGCGATCGGGCGCAATATTTCCTAATGATTCTGCTGCCGCCCCACGAACATCTGAGTCTTTATCCTGTAAAGCCGAAATTAGGGCATTGACGGCGGCTTCATTGCCGATATTTCCTAATACCTCTGCTGCCCTCCAACGAACATATGATTCTTTATCTTGTAAAGCCGAAACTAGGGTATTGACAGCGGCTTCATTGCCGATATTTCCTAATACCTCTGCTGCCCTCCAACGAACATATGATTCTTTATCTTGTAAAGCCGAAATTAGGGCATTGACGGCGGCTTCATTGCCGATATTTCCTAATGCCTCTGCTGTTGTCCTACGAACAGATGAGTCTTTATCTTGTAAATCCAAAATGAGGGCATTGACAGCGGCTTCATTGCCGATTTTTCCTAATGCTTCTGCTGCCCTCCAACGAACCGATAAGTCTTTATGCTGTAAAGCCGAAATGAGGGAATTAACGGCGGCTTCATTGCCGATTTTTCCTAATGCCTCTGCTGCCCTCCTACGAACATATGAGTCTTTATGCTGTAAAGCCGAAATGAGGGAATTAACGGCGGCTTCATTGCCGATTTTTCCTAATGCTTCTGCTGCCTTCTCACGAACAGATGAATCTTCATCCTGTAAAGCCGAAATGAGGGAATTAACGGCGGCTTCATTGCCGATTTTTCCTAATGCCTCTGCTGCCGTCCTACGAACATCTGAGTATTTATGCTGTAAATCCAAAATTAGGGAATTAAAGGCGGCTTCATTGCCGATATTTCCTAATGCCTCTGCTGCCGTCCTACGAACCGATGATTCTTTATCTTGTAAATCCAAAATGAGGGCATTGAGAGCGGCTTCATTGCCGATTTTTCTTAATGCCTCTGCTGCCGTCCTACGAACAGATGAGTTTTCATCCTGTAAAGCCAAATTTAGGGCATTGACGGCGGCTTCATTGCCGATTTTTTTTAATGCCTCTGCTGCCCTCCTACGAACATATGAGGATTTATGCTGTAAAGCCGAAATGAGGGCATTGACGGCGGCTTCATTACCGATATTTGCTAATGCTTGTGCTGCCGTCCAACGAACCGGTAAGTCTTCATCCTGTAAAGCCGAAATGAGGGCATTGAAGGTGGATTCATTGCCGATTTTTCCTAATGCTTCTGCTGCCGTGCTACGAACCCATGAGAAATCATCCTGTAAAGCCGAAATGAGGGGATTGACGGCGGCTTCATTGCCGATAGTTTCTAATGCTTCTACTGCCTCCCAACGAACCCATGAGAAATCATCCTGTAACAGTTGTGCTAAACAAGCAACCGCACAACCCGATCGCGTCATCCCCAATAGCTTAATCTTAAAATCTTCGGGAACTTCTAACTGCTCGACTAACTCAACCGTTTTGCCCTGAAACCTCGGTTGCACCTCTCCCGCCAACCTTGCCCCCAACATCAAATCCACTTCCAACGCCAACCGCACGACTCGCACCGCCTGCGTTTCTTCCTCCAACAACGCCAGCATCAAAGCTACGGGTTCCGTCCACTTCAAGTAATTCAAATAATCCCGTTTCAACTTGGCATCATTCATCTTTGCGACTTGCGGCAACAGCGCTTCTGCTGCGTAATATTCTTGCAATAATTGGTGGCGAAATTCAATTTGGTCGTTACTCGCCAGTTGCAGGAGATGATGTTCGAGCAAGTCTTCTAAAAATTCCTTCGCCCGCGTGGGAGAATAAGCAACTTTGTCCTTAAGAAATTCTGCTAGAATGCCTTCTGCTTCTCGCCGAGCAATCGCAACGCGCAGTTCCGTTGGCGTTTCTCCCTGCATCATGGCAAAGGCTAAATGCTGCAATGACTCTCCCCACCAACGCCGCGACTCCGGGGCAACAGGGACATCTTCTTTAATTTTGCATTCAAAACTTTTGGCGAAGCAGCGGAACACTAACCCCAAATTGGGCGGAATGGTTCCGGTTTGTTGGAATAACTCGCACAACATCCACAGCAGCAGCGGCGTTTGCCCGAACTCGCGCAATCTCCCTTGCAAGCGCTGCAACATTTCTTCTCCTTGTTGGGGCAGGTAAGCGCGGACAAACTGCCGCATCTGCGTTTCGTTGAGGGGCTGCATTTCCAACCGCTTCTCAATCCCTAAGTCGCCCCCCACGCCAATATCCCGCGTCGTGAAGATGGCGGGTACACGACCATAATTCTCTCGAAACGCTTTCAAGTCCCGCCGCGCTTTGTCGTTGGGTAATTCATTGACTCCATCGAACAGCAGCAACAATCGTCCACAATTGAGCAATTCTTTGATTTCTGGCTGTTTTAAGCGCAACTGGTTCCGCCGCAAGGCATTATCGATTAAATCGAGGATAGAGGTTTGATATTGCCGCAATTCCACGAGAATCGGAATTTCACCTAACCCAATCTTCCCGTCCCCTCGTCCCCCCGTCTCCCCGTCTCCCCATCCCTCCCTCATCCGCAAGGATTCTTCCAGCAGCAATCGCACCAACGCCGTCGATTTCCCCGAACCGGGCCGCCCGACTAAAAGCACGTGACCTTGCGCGTATTTCTGGATGCCTTGCAGGACGGGCAATCGTTCGATTTTTTCTTTGGCTGGTCTTTTCGGGGATTCCTCGTTTTCTTTTTTATCCTTCGGTAACACCGTCTCCACCATCAAGCCAAAATCGAAGGGCGAAAACTGCGATTCTTCGCGAATCTTGCCCTCAACATCGGTAACGGTGTAAAGATTCCACCAGCGTCGATACTTCTCGTTCTCGCAAATGGATTGAAGGTAGGCGGAAAAATCGGGTTTCACCATGCCATCGGCAGCGTGCGGGTACTGCTTCTATTTTACGTGGAGTTTTTTAGGGATTCTAGGATGAATTCGATCTCAATGGTGCGTTACGCTTTGGCTAATGCACCCTACGGTACGAGTGGGGATGGGCATGGGGCTCTTAATGGTGCGTTACGCTTTGGCTAACGCACCCTACGGTACTACGGTACGAGCGAGGATTTTGGTTAACGCGCCCTACGGTACAATCGAGCTTGGCGATCGAGGACGGAGAATAGAAGTAGTGAGAGCTTGGGTGAAAGTGCTGTTCGCGATCGCGCTTTGGTTGGGATTGGGGTTTTGCGGCAGTCCGGAGGCGCTGGCGGGGCGTTTGGGCGAGAGAGTTGCAGCCTTTCCGCAATGGCACGGCAAACCGCCCGTTGCGCCCGCAAAAGGAGATTTAGTTTATCCGGATTGGATGGCGGGAAACTGGCAAGTTACTGAGACTTTGGAGGAAATGGTTGCGCCTTTTGCGCCCGATTTAGTCACCCCCGGATTTGAGGGAAATCGCCGCTATTTAAAGGAAGCGATCGCGTTTCCGGTACGCTTTAATAGAAGTTCCACCGGAATTATTGCCGATCGCGCTTTTAATTCCCTCAACATCGGTAATGCTTATTTAGGAGAAGGGGCGGTGCGATCGGTTAAAGTCGATCCAGACAATCCCAATCGCCAAATTACTCAACTGCGAGAGGGGGGCGAATTCGTTTCTGTTATTACGAAACGAGGCAAAGAAATTCCGGCGAAAGAGCGCTTTATTACCACCGAAGTGAGCCAACAAATTTTTCGCAGTCCTACCCAACTTTATCTTAACGAAGTAGAAACAACGACCCAATATCAACACTCGGAACGCGATCGCATTTCAGCCGAACAAATGACGGCTATTTACCTCTCGCCGCGCGATCCCGACTACTTCAAAGCTGGGAATGCTCCCATCGCCCTCTATCGCTATCATTTGGAGTTATCTAAACTTCAACTTCACGAGACAGAAGATGAATAATGGATAACGTATTGAAGAATTCTGAAAACTGAGTCAACTGTTAATGATTCACCAAAGCCTTAAATAAGGACGTTGTATACAACGTCCCTACCATTAATCGCTCGGCTAGACTGAAGACGAAATCAAACCTCTATTTAAGATTGATTTAGGACTATTTAACGTCCGCCGACAGTAATCGAATCGACTTTTAAATGCGGCTGTCCGACAGTAACGTAAATGCTACCGCTGACCGAACCGCAAAAACCTGCCGCCAATCCTAAATCGTTGGAACACATCGAGATTTTATTCATAATCTCTTTGGCTTCGCCGATTAAAATTGCGCCCTTCAACGGCTTCGTAATTTTGCCGTTTTCAATTAAATAAGCTTCATCGACTCCAAAGTTAAATTCACCCGTCGCGCCGACGCTACCGCCGCCCATTTTTTTGCAATAAATGCCTTTATCAACGGAGGAAAATAGGTCATCACTGCTATAGCTTCCGGGAGCGATATAAGTATTTCGCATCCGCGAGGCGGCGGCATAGGCGTAACTTTGACGGCGGCCGCTTCCGGTGCGCGGATGTCCGGTACGGAGGGAACCGGCGCGATCGCTGAGGAAGTTTTTCAGGATACCATTCTCAATTAATAGAGTACGCTGGGTCGGCATTCCTTCATCGTCCATATCAACGCTGCCAAACGCTTCATCGGTGCGCCCTTCATCCCACGCCGTCAAGCTTTCATGGGCAATCTTTTCGCCCTTTTTATCCATAAATGGGGTCGTTTGCGCTTCGATTTGCGTTGTCTCCAGCAAATGTCCGCAAGCTTCGTGGAAAATCACGCCGCCGAATTTATTCGCCATAATTACCGGGTAGTTTCCCGATTCGACATAATCGGCATAAAGCATCTTTCCTGCCGTTTCTGCCAATCCTTCCGCTGTCGTTTCGTAATCCCAAGTGCGAAGGAAATTAGGGTTGCTGGTATCGCCGTCGCGCTGGGCGTTAGAGGAACGGTGTTCGCCATCAGCACACAGAAGATTAAAGCCGACTGACTGGGTTAAGCGAATATCGCGGGCAAAAGTACCATCGCTGGCTGCAACTAGGACTTCTTGCCAATCGCGGAAGTAGGACGCGCGGCGAGATTGAACGTGGGAGGCTTTTTGATTGAGTTTGTCGTTGGCGGCGAGTAAGATATCGCCCATTTCTTGCATGGAACTAACTTGACTCAACCACGTTTCTTTATCCTTTGCGGTGGCATAGTCGCGGAACAGTTCGAGGTAAATTTCTGGGATGTGAGCGTTGGGGGAAGGCAGGCTGAGTCCGAGAATGCCTAAAGCTTTTTCTAATGCCGATTTTAAGCCCTTGAAGGTCAGGTTGTTGGTGCTGACGTAGCAATCTCTTTTACCGCGAAAAACGCGCACGCCCGCGCCAGTGGAGAGGTTGGGTGAAATGCTGGTAATGCGATCGTCTTCGGCGAGGCAGCTAATATAATTGGTTTTTTCGAGGAAGAATTCAACGAAGTCTGCACCGGCGGCGCGTCCCAAACCGAGGAGGGTGGATAGGGGCGTTTCCCAGGTGAGGTCGAAGCGATCGGTGGGGGTAGGATATTGGAGGGTAGGAAGTTCTTTGGAGAGGAGGAGGGTCGGTGGCATAGGGTTTTTTTCGATGTTCTTAGCAATCTAGCCTTGATTTCCAGTTTGACACACTCTCCTCTAGAATTGCTACGCTACACATTGAGCTTTGGGGATGGGTTCCCCTATGGCGTTGAATTGTTTAAGGATGTTTAGGAAGATAAGATTAATGAGAGAAATTTTAATTAGCTTCGTCGCGATCGCGATTTGTGCTGTAATCTTTGTGCTGGGTTTGACGTTCGGCACGGGCGAACGTACCGATGCTGTTGCGGCCCCCGTTGAACCGGCTGCCGCTGTCGCTACTGCCCTCCCAACCGCAGAAGGAGCTATGCTGGTAGCGACAAACGAACAACAGGAAACAAAGAACATGGAAAATACCGTCACCACCGATTCGGGGCTGCAATATGTCGATATAGTGGAAGGAACGGGCGCGCAGCCCCAAAAAGGGCAAACGGTGGTCGTTCATTACACCGGAACTCTGGAAAATGGAAGCAAGTTTGATAGTTCCCGCGATCGCAATCAGCCCTTTTCTTTTAAGCTAGGAGTCGGTCAAGTAATTAAGGGTTGGGATGAAGGAGTCGGTTCCATGAAAGTGGGCGGACGGCGCAAACTCATCATTCCCGCCGACCTCGGTTATGGCGCGCGCGGTGCGGGCGGTGTGATTCCTCCCAATGCTACGCTAATTTTTGATGTGGAATTGCTGAAGATTGCTTAAGAATCGATGATGGAAGGCGGGGCAATTTCAGGAGAGGACGCGCGATGGCTAACCTTTCCGATATTGCCCCGCTTGTTGATACTGCTAAGTTTAGCTTTCTATAAAAATTAAAAGGTATGATTTGCGGACTGTTAGCAGGAGCGAGTTATCCCCTGCGTGCGATAAGACTTTTTCAGAAAGCACCCCGCCTCTTGGGTTTTCTTATCGTTCCCATCCTACTCAATGCTGTCATTGGAACTGTTTTGTACGCGGGCTTACTTTTCCCGTCTTGGCAGGGCTTAACGAGTTTAACTCAACTGCTGGATCTGAAATTCGATGCTTGGGTTGCCAATCGAGCGGCTTGGCTGCATTATTTTGACTATGCTATTTTGGCATTGGGATGGCTATTGCGGGCGCTTCTCGTGCCAATTTTATTGTTAATTACGGGCTTTATTTTTTTGCAATTTGGATCGATTTTGGGCGCGCCGTGGTATGGAAAATTATCGGAACAAATTGAAGAGTTTCAGTTAGGTCGCGTTGAGATTGTTGAGGTTAATATTTTTCAGGATATCGGGCGCGCTTTGCTTTTTGAGGTAAAAAAGATCGGGCTGTGGTTAGCGATCGGTTTGCCTTTGTTATTGCTTAATTTTATTCCGGGATTGGGAACTGCGATCGCGACGGCGGGAGGAATTACCTTAACCGCAATGATTGCCTGTTTGGACTTTCTCGATGGGCCTTCCGAACGTCGCCGTTTCAGCTTTCGCAAAAAGCTAAGCTTGGTGTTTCAAACGTTCCCCGCTAGCGTAAGTTTTAGCGCGCTTTGCTGGCTTCTTAGCAGCATTCCTTTGGTTAATTTAGTGACTATCCCCATCTGTGTCGCTTCCGGGACGCTATTTTGGTGCGATCGCGTTTTGCCGAAACTTTCGCCAGTTCGCTCTGCCCGACTTTCTAACCCTTCACTCGAATCTTAAGGGCTGCTTCAGCATACTGAAACGACCATTCCTTCCCGTGCTAAGCAAATATTAGGAGTTATCGCTCTGAGTTTCTGTTCTACGGTATCGAGAAAATTGTCATCATCGTCGGGATGATACATTGACAAGACAACTTCTTTGGCGCGAGATTCCTTCGCTAAGGTCATCCTAGAGTGCAATGATGAATTCAGGCTAGCGAGCTTTAATTTAGATTCGCCCTGTCGCAGTACCATCGGTGCATCTAAAATCACCAGTTCTGCGCCCTTCGTCAATTCCAATAACAGATCGTAGCAGCCCTCAAAGAGCGCTTGCGTCTCTGTCGCGTAGACGACAGACTTCCCTTGATACTGAATGCGATAAGCCAAGGACGGACAAGTTTCTTTTAAAAATTTGGCTTCTACTAATACATCGTCCAATTGATAAGTTTTATTCTCAGTTAGGTTATGAAATTCCATTGCCGATTGCATAACTTGCATGGGAACGGGGAAATTTGGGCCTAACATTTGGGCTTGCAGGCGCTCTTTAAATGTAGTTCCGTCGAGCGTCCCCGCCCCGTAGATATGGAAGCGATTAATGGGAATAAAACCGGGGACAAAAAAGGGAAAGCCTTGAATTCTATCCCAATGGTAGTCCGTAAAAAAGAGGTGAGCTTCGACCGGCATTTGACCGAGCAAACTATTACCCAATTGACGCAATCCCGTACCGCCATCAAAAATTAAGCGCTTGTCGTTCAAACGCATTTCCACGCAGGAGGTATTCCCGCCATAGCGGAGCGTATCTTGACCTGGAGCCGCTACTTGACCTCTAACTCCCCAAAATTGAATGTCAAAGTGTGCTGCGGGGTTTTCCTCCCGGACATCCATAGGGTTCATCTCTCGTTCTAACTTTAGGCGGGCTGACTGGGTTGCTGATACCATGTTTACAGGGGAAGAACGCTGCGGGCTGAAAGCAGTGGTGACGAAGGAGAGCGAGCTAATAATTGCTTGCCCTAAGTCGCCCGCAACGTAAAAATCGAAAGCGAAGGGCAAGACACGGCAGATTTAGATCGGTTATAGCTCCCAATATGCGTAAGGATAGGAGCTTGCCAACAAAATTGGGTCGTATAAATAATAGGAAGCTGGAAATTGCTCCCCCGATCGATTGGCACCCTCAACCCGAGCGGACAAGAAGTAAGCCGGTTGCCCCTAATACTACCGTAAGAAGCCCTAAAAATTGGTGAGCTATGTCACAGCAAAGGAGCCTTTTTAGGGCTGGGACTGCCTCTCAATTCTAGGGGAGCGATCGCCCAGTTAACCCGCCGCTTTGATACACTGTTCGATCAGTGCGGTAACATCGCTTCCTTGCTTCCAGCCGAGGATTTCTGTCTCTTTTCGCTCTAAATTCTTGTACGTCCGGAAGAATTCAGCAATTTCCTCGAGGCGATGGGGAGAAATGTTTTCTAAGGAGTGAATTTGTGCGTAGCGGGGGTCTTTAGCAGGAACGCAGAGCAGCTTTTCATCGCGATCGCCGCCGTCAATCATTTCTAGCATCCCGATGGGGCGGGCGGCAATCACGCAACCGGGGAAGGTGGGTTGGTCGATCAGAACCATTCCATCGAGGGGATCGCCATCATCGGCGAGGGTATTTGGAATGAACCCGTAGTCGTAAGGATATTGGACTGAGGAGTAGAGGACGCGATCGAGAGCGAAGGCGTTCAAATCTTTGTCAAATTCGTATTTATTTTTGCTCCCGGCTGGAATTTCGATTAAAACGTTGAGCAGTCCGGGTTTGGGTTGAGGGGGAATGCGCGATAAATCCAAGAGAGTGCCTCCGAAATAATAGACGACGTTAAAAATGCGACAGCGCAGTTTGCGATCGCGCTGCACTCGGGGGAAAAGCAAGAACTTTTCCTCCAAGCTAGCATTCTATACGCAATTCGGCCGTCTAAAACGCCAACCTCGTTGGAGTTCCAAGATTGTCTGGTGCTGATTTAACGGTGGCTGGAGTCTCTTGAATTTATAGGGGACCCAACTTGTCTAAAGCGTAAACGTTCGGGGGGGAAGATGCCCGGTTATTACTGGAGGAGTAGTACGCAATGCTTAAAGTCGGAACCAGCAAGGTTAAAATCGCGATCGCGGTTCCTAATATCTGCGCCCATCTTATACTCGGAGGGTCGGACGCAGGGGTAGAAGAGCTACTCAGATCCATAAAAAAATTGAAATGTCTAAAAGGTTAGATGCACGTTTAAAGTTCGCAGTCGAGAAGCGACTCCGCTACTTTATATTATTCTAACGACTTCTTAGAAATCGAGTTGTATTAACGATCGCGAATTCTTATCGGAAAATTCGCTACAGGCATCCGCCTTTGAGAAGAACTTTTCGAGGAAAAAGACAAAATAAAAAACCGCCGCAGCAATCGGGGCGGTCTGGATAAGCAATCGGAGGGTGTTGTTAGTCTACGATCGCGGAAAATAATAGTTTGTTACCGATTTTACAAGCTTGCCTAACGTCTCCTAATTACGAACCTTAGCGTAGGCGCGCATCGGTTCTTTGATAAAGCGAATGTAGAAATGCTTAAAGCTCGATCTCAGCACGCGCGGCAGCCCGAAATCAATCGGCATCATCGCTTCAGGTAACTTCCAATCGGGGCAGCTTAAAGCGCTCGGAGATTGCAAGGGAAATTCAATCGCCGAGCGCTCCGGCAGGAGTCCCAAACGCTGAGATGCAGCCGCAGTGGGGACAACAGCCGGATCGACATTCAAAATTTCCATGAAAGCGCGATCGAGAGCAAACACATTCGCCGATGCCCCCAAAACGCCCAAAAATTTGGGTTCGCCGCCACTCGGCCCGTTCCCCTCATGACCGATAATACCGTCAACGATAGTTAAATTCGGCGCGATCGCCCTTGCCGTCTCCACCAGCATTTCCCCAAAACGGTCGGCATCCTTCCCCGCTTCCATGTGCCACCAAGCCTTCATCTTACCCGGCACGCAACCAAACAGATTTTTCACGCCCAACGTCAGCGTTAACTGAACGTGGGACTTCACCTTGGGCAGATTAATCAAAACATCGGCTTCCATTGCTTCCTTCGACAGGCGCAAATGACCGAATTGCTCGCTTTCTGTCGCGTAGCGATGGCCGCTGAACTCCACAATCGGCAGGTCGAGGTCTTGAATCAACGGCAGATAGCCATTACTTTGGACGATACCCCGAACCGTCCCAAAAGCAGGACTATCGCCCAAAAAAGGTTCGCCGCCCGCTTCCCGCACCAACTGCGCGACGCAATAGACCAATTCCGGACGGGTAATACATTCCTTACCCGGTCTGCTACCGGTCAAAAGGTTGGGTTTGAGCAAAACGCGATCGCCTCTTTTAACAAAAGCCCCCATTCCCCCTAACGGTTCCAGGAGCTTTTCAAGATCGGCGCGCAGGCGTTGGAGTTCGTAAGACTCGGCACGAAGTAAGCTGACAGTCGGCATAGATAAATCGTTAATCGTTATAGATAGTAAAAAAAAACAAAGGTTTTGAACTGTAACCTCATTCTTACCCAAGGCTAACCATTTCTAACGTCTCATACTCGATAAAAACCTAAATTTTGAGCCTTGCGACCCAAGAATACGGCTTGCAGCTTACGATAGAGTTAGGACTTCAAACTCCGGCGAACTCGCGTCCAAAGGGCGTTTCCGCGCCGCTGATTTGATGCCGCGTCACTGGCGATGCAGTCAGAAAATTGTTCTATCGATTGCTGAAAGAGTTGACGTTCAATGAAAACAGTTAGAGAATAAGGCACATCCATCGGTCGCGTTCTGCGGGCGCTGCACCGAAAGCGCTAAATCGCCAAGTCGCTGTGAGATTTATATGAAAGATCGAGAAAATCGCAATCTCCGGTCTCCTGTTGGAGCTTCTAAGTCTTCTTCGGGAAATTCTGGAAGTCAGTTGTATCGGAGAGAGGGACAGCCAGCCTCTCGCTCTGGACTTTCAGAAACCGGTTTGCAACCGAGCCAAGAAGCGACTCGCTCTGCGGTGACTGAGACTCCGACCCCAGAGCAGTTGCCGGAAGATCGATTGGACACCGTTGACTCCGAGCGTTTTCCGGTTCCGCGTTGGGTGTTTGCGTGGGCGTTGGCTTGGCAATTTTGGGCGGTTGCGGTGTTGGGCGGAGCGGGAACATTAGGGTTTTTGGCAGCAAATTCTTTATTTAAGCTGCCCGCGCTGCCGAGTTGCCCGAGCTTATTTTTACCGCTAGCGTCCGGGTCGGTGCGCCTTTATTGCGCCCAAATCGAAGCAGATAGACAGACGACGGAGAGCTTATTAGAAGCGATCCGTTGGGTAGAAGTATTACCAAAAGAACATCCCTTGCGCGGTGAAGTCGATCGCAAAATCGAAGAGTGGTCGCTTCAAATTTTAGATTTAGTCGATGAAACCGTACAAGCGGGTTATTTAGATCGAGGGATTGCCGACGCGCGCCGCATTCCGAAGTATGTGTCAGCGTACAAGCTTGTAGAAGAACGCATCGCTAAGTGGCAGTCGCTCTGGAGTAAGGCAAACAAGATCGTTTTGGAAGCCGAAAAGTTGATGCTGGACTCGAAATGGGCTTTAGCCTTTCGGACAGCCTCGAAACTGACGACTTTAAACAATAATTACTGGGCAACAACGCGCTACAGCCAACTGGTCGAAAAAATTCGTCTGGCTCAAGAAGAAAGCGCAAAACTCGATAAAGCCTTTGCGTTGATGAGGCAAGGCGGTACGGATAATTTATTTGAGGCGATTAAGCTTGCAGAAGAAATTAAGCCGGAGAGTACCGCTCATCGCGAGGCCCAGAAGTTACTGGCAGAGGCTGGGAAAAAACTGTTAGAAATCGCGATGGAACGCTTGGAAGCAGGCGATTGGTCGGCAGTAACCGATATTACCAACCGCATCCCCGCCAAACTCGAGATTCAAGAAGAAATTAAAGATGTGAATAGTTTGGCGGAAGCGGGTTCTCAAGCGGGTTCGGGAACCGCAGATGGGCTACAAGCTGCGATTGATGCAGCAAAAAGCGTGCCTCCGGGTCGTCCCCTCTACAATCGAGCGCAGCGCTTGATTGGACGTTGGGAGTTGGAGATTCAAGATATCCAAACGCTCGCTAAAGCCGAAGAGTTAGCGAATGGCGGCGGGACAAATTATTTGATGGCGGCGATTGCGAAAGCGCGCTTGATTCCGCCCTCTCATCCTCGCTATCGCGAAGCTCAACGCAAAATCGCTCAGTGGACCGACCAAATGCAGCCTCGAGAAAGTCTACCGATAGCGCAGGCGAATCCAACAGTCGAGAGCGGGAATACGGGGGATTTGCAACGAGCAATCGACGAGACACAATCGGGTTCTTCCAGCAGTATTGCTTTTTCTCCAGATATCCCAACGCGATCGTCGCGCGCTGTCCCAGATGCCCCCAGTACGAGTACGGATAGCGCGGCGGCCAGCGGACGCGAATTGGATGGTAATGGCGAAGTGCAGCGCCAGAGCGAAGGTTTGGGCAGCGAAGTACGAGGGCGGCTCGAGTTGGACCGCGCTCGTCAAATGGCGAGGGGAGGAACCTCGAGCGCGCTTTCGTCGGCGATTCGCATCGCGCAACAGGTCTCGAGCGACAGTCCGCTTTATAACCAGAGCGTCCAAGAGAGTAACAGTTGGAGCGAGCGCATTCTGTCTTTGGCGCGAGAACAGGCGGGTTCTAATTTAAGTCAGGCGATTGAGACGGCGCAAAAAGTTCCCGACGGGACTTCGGCTTATGCCGCCGCTCGCGCTCAAATTGAAGCTTGGCAGCAGCAGTTACAGCCGCAAATTCCGGCGAATCCGCCCGCGATCGACCCGCAATCCCAAACGCCGCCCTCTACCTCGGATAATACTTCTTTTTAAGCTCCATTTTGTGGTATAATGGGGGCTTGCACTGCGGGTATAGTTTAGTGGCAGAACGACAGGTTCCCAACCTGTCAGTGCGGGTTCGATTCCCGCTACCCGCTTTTGGGAGCGATAGAAATCTTCTTTCTTAGCGCGTAGTGATTAATGCTCGAAGGTAATATGAGTGAAGATAAGGTTATTGTTCCCTTGGATGTACCGACGGTAGAGGAAGCGATCGCGCTTTTAGACCGTCTCCCGCAAGTGAGTTTCTGGAAAGTTGGCTTAGAACTTTTTGTCAGTACCGGCCCGGAACTCCTCAAAACGCTCAAACAGCGCCAAAAACGCATTTTTCTCGACCTCAAGCTGCACGATATTCCCAATACCATTGCCGGTGCTTGTCGGGCGGCGGCACGCTACGAAGTCGATTTCCTCACGATTCACCCGACAGCGGGGCGCGCGGCGTTGAAAGCGGCAGCCGAAGCGGTTGCCGGAAGCCCGACGCAACTCCTCGCCGTGACGCTACTGACCAGTCTAAATTCTCGCGACCTGGCCTTCGACCTCAAGGTTAGCCTCGAACTGCCCGACTATGCTTTACAAATGGCTCTTCTGGCGCAAGAATGCGGCATTACGGGTGCAGTGTGTTCTCCGCAGGAAGTGGAACAGTTGCGACAAGCGTGCGGCGACTCAATGACCTTTGTTTGTCCGGGAGTACGCCCTTCTTGGGCTGAAAAAGGCGACCAACAGCGCGTGATGACTCCCCAGCAAGCGTTTAAAGCGGGGGCTAATTATCTCGTCATCGGACGACCGATTACTGCGGCAGAAGATCCGGCGGCGGCGTGGAATAAAATTGTTGAGGAGATTCGCTAATCGCTAATTCCCTGACCGGCGAGAGTGAGAAGAATGGGAGATACAATTATTGGCGCGATCGCATCAATTCCGTTCTTGCTGTCGGGGACTTCAACCCTCGCCGCGCCCAACTTTAATCTTCTTCTCTCTTCAACCCAAGGCACAATTCAACCTCGTTCTGTTTGTCCTGCGGATTTAGAAACCTTAACGCAATTGATGTTGCGGGATTTGCCCGGTTATGCTAATCGGGTATTGCGGCGCTCGGATATTCTCGACGTTCCCAATGATAACTATACATTTTCCGTTATTCTCGCCGGACGCGCTGAATACGAACCCTTGGATCTCAGCACGATTCCTCAATCTCAAATCGAACAAATCCAAGACCCCAATCCCCCCAAACAAGTCTTTTTCACCACTTTAGAGCAAACTTTCACCGCCCAAAAAAGTTCGAGTCGGCAAAATTATCATTGGCTGTTTCTGGTAAAAGGAGAAAGCGGCTGGCAGCCTATCTTGCTGTTTACTCAATTTGGTTCCTCCGACAGCAAAAAATTTCCTACGCCGCCCCGGGAAACCAGTAATGGAATTGTCGGTCAAGCTGTTAAACTTTGGTTGCGGGATTGCCGCGCTGGAAGCCTGCGTTAATTAATAGAAAGAAACGAGCGATCGACAAATTTGACACCAATGCAGAGACGTTTTTTTGACAATTTTTATATTGCCGTTATTTGTCCGATTATTGTTTTTTGGTTGATTCTTTATTCCTTCGAGTATCCACCTCCGGGTATTGACGATCTTTCTTTTGTCGGAACTGCGATTCACTACGTGCAAACCGGAGATTTTGTCAATCCCTGGATGGCTGCTTGGAATGAAAGATTAAAAGATAGATTTTTTATCCAGCCGCCCTTTCATGCCTACTCGCTAGCGATTTGGTTATTTTTATTCGGGGTTTCAACCAAAAGTTTACTGTTGTTTAACTGCCTTTGTTATTGTATTTTTTCTGGCTTTACAGCTTTAACGCTGGAACAATTTAAATTTTCTCGCTGGATCGCCTTAATTATCCCTATCTTTTATAGCCTTTGGATGTTTAGGATGGGATTGCGGCAAGATGCTTTAGGGATGGCTTATCTTGCGGTTGGCGTTTGGTTTTTGACTAAAGATCGCGTTGTAGAGTATTTTTTTGGATTTTGCTTTCTCGGTTCGGCTTTTTTATCCGCTCCCGTAACGATTGCGTACTCAATTCCGTTTTCAAGCGCTCTGATTGGTTACAACTTATCCCAATCTAAGCAACCCAGAAATCGTTATTTAGCTTTAAGAAGTTTGGCATTAATAGGAGCCGTGATAACGATATTTACGGTTCTGCTGTTTTGTCTAAATTTCAGACTTAACTTATTTTTATCCGATATGGCTTGGCATTCCAGCTTTCGGAGACAGTCCCTTGTAAATGCTCTCCCTGTTGCTTTTTGGATTGTAACGATCGGGTTTGGGGAAGTGATTTATGGTTCTCTGTATGGATTGTATATTATATTATTAAATCTTCTACTATTGAAAAAAAGGTTATTTTCCTCTAAAGTTAGAGTGTTTATTTTAACGTTGACGATTGCACTCATTCTTAACTTATTTATTTATGCGTCAACCGTAACCGGAATATTTAATTTCTTTTGTTGGGTTGGCATTGTCACGCTTGTTGCTGAAGCCCAAATCAGAAATCGAAGTAAAATTATTGTTATTGCGCTTTGTCTGTTTGTTTTTTTGTTGAATAATAGCCTCAATTTTATTACGATTTTAGGTTCCGAACGAGGCTCGGAAGCAACGTACCGCACCGCTCGAGAATTTGTCAACAATAACCCCAATCGAAAGTATGTTATGGATAGCTATGCGGTTCGTTTTGCGTTCGACTATAAGCCACCTGCCGGTATAATTGATTGGACGTTTTCTAGCCCCGCTCCTTTAGCACAACCGCTTTCGCTGGCGAATAAACCCGCTGATGTGGTTTATATTGTTTCTCCGACGGAAAGGGGAGGAACGCAAGGTTTTCCGGATTCGCCTCGCATCGAGCTTTTTGGTTATCGATTTGAATCTTTGGTTCGTAAGCCTTACGACTTGTTGATTATTGAATAAATTGGAGAGCGATAAATCGGATACGATGCAATGATTTAATAGGATAATAATAGGAGGAATATGGGACAAATTCGAGCGGTATTGTGCGGTTATTATGGCAAAGGAAACGGCGGCGATGAGGCTTTGTTAGCGTCGCTGTTGCAAATGTTACCCGATCGCGTGACTCCGGTGGTGCTGTCGGGCAATCCCCAGCAAACGCGCGATCGCTACGGGGTGGAAAGTTGCGATCGCTTTTCGGCGTTTGAGGTTGGGAAAGCGTTGCGAACTTCCCAAGCGTTTATCTGGGGCGGCGGTAGTTTGATGCAGGATGCAACCAGCTTTATCAGTCCGCTGTACTATGGGGGAACGATGGCTTGGGCGCAGCAACAAGGTTTAAAAACGATCGCGTGGGCGCAAGGAATTGGCCCTCTCCATCGCCGTTCGATTCGGGAGATAACGAAGAGAGTATTGCAAGGATGCACGGCAGTTAGCGTGCGCGATCGCGCTTCGGCTCGTTTAGTGGAAGAATGGAAGATTGAACCGCTACTCGCTCCCGATCCGGTTTGGGCGCTGGAAGATACGCCGGTGGAAGCGTTGGAGAACTTACCTTCGCCGCGCATTGCCGTCACATTGCGATCGCACCCCCAACTCACCCCTCAGCGCCTCCAAGTTCTCACCGAAGCACTCTACAAGTTGCAACGCGCCACCGATGCTTGCATTTTACTCGTTCCCTTCCAATTTTCCCAAGATTTAGAAATTGCTCGCGCGATCGCCTCCCAACTCCCCGGCAGCCATAAAATCTTGATGCTAGAAGATCCCAGAGAATTAAAAGGGTTATATGGCGGGGTAGAAATGGCGATCGGAATGCGCCTGCACAGCTTAATTATGGCAGCCGCCCGAGGCTGTCGCTGCTCGGCGCTTAGTTACGATCCGAAAGTGACGCAACTGATGAACGATCTCGATTTATCGGGATGGGAACTCGCCCAATTACCCGAAGATTCTCAAGCGATTGCAGACACATGGATTGATGATTTTGTCAAGGAAAAAGTATTAGAAATAGAAAAAATTGAAGCATTACGCGATCGCGCCCTCTTACACGGCAAATTACTCGAGCAATTTGTTTGTAATTCGTAATTCGTAATTCGTAATTCGTAGTTTAGTGTTGGTTCTTTGTTTTCTTGTCGGCAATTTTCTTTTTGATTTTCTGAGTTGAGACTACCAAAATTTTACCGATTTCATTCGCTTCTTGAAGAAGTAAAGAAAACTTTTTAGAGCTAACAACCTCAGCCTCAATTAAAATTTCAAGCCAATATTGCGTTTCTCTTGCTTCTTTCAAAGCAATTTCAAGTTTATGTAAAAAATCTCGATCCGATTGTGCAGACTGCGCTTCCCTAACATTAGCTCCAATAGAAGTTCCAGAACGTAGAAGTTGCTTTGCTAACGTTCGACTAGCTCCAGACTGTTCGTCTATAAAGCTACAGGCTTTAACAATACGAACTGCAAATTGTTTCGTTCTATCTGAAATCGATCTATCGTACATCACTACAAATCAAGAACTACGAATTACGAATTACGAATTACGAATTACAAATTACAAATTATCCTCGCCTTGCGCCCCCGTCCAAGCGTAGTTCACCACTTGCCCGCGTACAATCGGGCGATCGTCTTCAGCGGGAAGGGTTTGACTGTCGCTTCCTACCGACCACAGGGGCCAATCCTCTTCACCTAAACTCCCTGCTTGGAATAAAACGCGACTGGGATCGTTTTGACTCCAACCCAAAAGGATGGCATTGGTATATTCAAAACCCTCCGGTGCAACCGTCGCTGTTGTACCGCTGCGCCGATCCCAAATTACAGCATAATCCGATGCTTCGGACGTATTGAACAATCCTTCAAACTGGCGCGCCAATAAGCGATCGCCACTTTCCGACCAAGAAATCGGGATCGCGATCGAAATCGTTCCCGGCAGTTCCGCATCCTCGCTACCACCAAAGGGATTGCTTGCTAAAGGAGAACTCGGCGCGATCGTCTGTAAATCGCCGGTTTGCAGATTTTCCAAAAATAAAACGCTCGTGACGCGATTGGTAAAAAATTCCACTTCGGCTTGCATTTGCAGGCGACTATAAGCGGCATACTGACCGTCAGGAGAAATCAGCGAAGAACTGCGGTACAGTCGCACGGATAGATCCTGACCCATCGACAATTCAGCAGCATTGGCGAGAACCCAATTCCAAGGAATCGGATGGGGACTGTTGAGCGGATCGAGGGGGAATTCAGTCATGTTAGAGAACGATTATTGTTGAGTGTTGAAGAATGAATGGAGGATTGGCAATTCCTCGATTCATGTTAGCCGGAAGACTGTTATGGTACGATTTGTTCGGTGATAATACGAGAACAGCGTGCGCGATTCGCAAGTCCCCTCCATGATAGAATCTACCGACTCCAAGCGTTCGGTCAGGAAGCGGGTAGCTTCTAAGCCCTACAATACTCCTCCGGTCAATACGAACAATCCCGCCCCGAAAGTTTCGCCCGCTAATGCTGTCGGTCGCTGGCTGGGAGGCGTTCTATTCCGCTTGTTGTTGCTAGGAGTGGGCGGCACGTTGGCGGGAATTGCAGGATTGCTATTGGCGATTTCTTATCCCCATCCGAATGGTAACGAACCGTTGGTTGTTAGAGTCTGGAATGGATTACAAGTGAAAACCAAACAGCTTGACAAAAATCTCGATCGCAGCCCGGGTTCTTTGGACTCCTTGCCCCCAGTATCGCTGACGCGGGAAGAAAAGCAACAGTTAAAAAGTCAATTAGGCGGTTTGCAACAAGATTTTAATGCGTTGCGCGATCGCACTCAAAAAATCGAAGCTCGCCTTAGTCTACCCTCGTCTAACTTTGAACTGCCCCAACGTTTGGAAACGATCGATCGCACTTTACAACGCGCGACAACGTTGGTAGGAAGTACGGCAATTGCAGTCGAAAATGCCTCTGCCGCCACTAACCAAATTAAAGTTGTACTTCCGGCGGATGTCCTATTTACGCCTCAAAATACGCTTTCTAAAGAAGCCCCTTTGATTTTGGATACGGTATTAATCGACTTGCGCCGCTATACCGGTTCGACCTTGCGGATTGGCGTTCACAGCGATTCAGGGGGCAATTCTAAAGAGGATCAAGAGCGATCGTTCCGTCAAGCCGGAATTCTCAAAGATTACCTAAAAGAGCGTTTGGGTGACAATTACCGTTGGGTTACGGTGGGTTACGGACAGTCTCGTCCCTTAGTCGCGAACGATAGCGAAACGAACCGCCAGCGCAATCGCCGCGTCGAAATTGCGATCGATTGAGCAACATTACTGATTCGTAATTCGTAGTTCGTAATTCGTAATTCGTAATTCGTAATTCGTAATTCGTAGTTCGTAATTCGTAATTCGTAATTCGTAATTCGTAATTCGTAGTTCGTAATTCGTAGTTCGTAATTCGTAGTTCGTAATTCGTAATTCGTAATTCGTAGTTCGTAATTCGTAATTCGTAATTCGTAATTCGTAATTCGTAGTTCGTAATTCGTAATTCGTAGTTCGTAATTCGTAATTTCCCCATTCATAATTTGTAATTCCCCATTCATAACTCATCATTCATAATTCATAATTAACTAATGAAAGTTGTATTTTTCGGTACGCCGCAATTCGCCGTTCCTTGTTTGGAACGGTTGCTAGAAACCCCAGAAATTGAAGTAGTAGCAGTGGTGACGCAACCTGATAAACCGAGGGGGCGCGGCAAACAGTTGATTCCGTCTCCGGTTAAGGAAGTTGCAATCGCACACAATCTCCCTGTTTGGCAACCCAAACGCATCAAAAAAAGCGCGAAAACTATCGAAAAATTGCGACAGGCAGCAGCCGATTATTTTGTCGTCGTTGCTTACGGACAAATTCTCTCTCAAGAAATTCTCGATTTGCCGCGCGGGGGCTGCATCAATAACCACGGCTCGATTTTACCGGAATATCGCGGGGCAGCACCGATTCAATGGAGCATTTATAACGGCGAGACGGAAACGGGAATCACGACAATGCTTATGGATGCGGGAATGGATACGGGTGCAATGTTGCTGAAAGCGACGACAGCGATCGCACTCTTAGAAAATTCGCAGCAACTCGCCGAACGTCTGGCTTCTATCGGGGCGGATTTGTTAATTGAAACGCTGTTTAAGTTCGATCGCGGCGAAGTCGAACCGATTCCCCAAGATAACGCCCGCGCTACCTACGCACCTTTGATTCAAAAGTCTGATTTTAACCTCGATTGGACTCGCAGCGCGATCGCGCTGCATAACCAAGTCCGCGCTTTCTCTCCCAATTGCGTCGCCCGTTGGCGCGAACAACCCCTTAAAATTCTGGCAACCGTTCCCATCGGCGAAAATTATCTCTCTTTATTACCCTCGGAGTACGAATCCTTGCAACAGCGCGCCAAGGAACTCTCGCCCGCTTCCGCGCAACCGGGAGAAGTGGTGGGCTTAATCAAGAAGTTCGGCGCGATCGTGCAAACGGGAGACGGGCTATTGTTGCTGAAAGAAGTGCAGCTTGCCGGAAAGCGCCCTCAACACGGATGGGATTTCGTTAATGGAATGCGCCTCAAGATCGGGGAAGTTTGCGAGGGGTTAAATGTTTGAGAACTTAACACATATTCACAAGCGACTGTCTGGGGAAAAAGCCGCGATTTTTTCCGGATGTCCTGACTTGCGAAGGTAGAAAGTAATGGTAGATGCACCCTGGTTCGGCTCTAGAGTTTTCCTCTAGGGCTTTTTATTTTTTCTGGAGAACTGCGATGCACCTCGAGGAAAACAAGCAATTTTTCCGGATATGGCAATTTGAGAAAGTACACAGTAATGGTAGATGCACCCTGGTTCGGCTCTAGAGTTTCCCTCTAGGGCTTTTTATTGTTTAGACTAAAGTTAACGCGCGATCGCGCTCTCTTAAACACTTCAATCCTACCTCTAAAATCGGGTTTTTAGGTTCTTTCCTTTAGAAGATGCGCTTGCCCAGACGGGTTCGCTAAAGTTTTACAGCATTCGTAAAATAGACTATAAGTTTTAAGATGAAATTTCAGTTTGCATGAAAATACTTAAAGCGAATAGACCCGATCGTTTTGCACGAGTCAATTAAATCTGTACTTTATCGAGCGAGAATTTTTCCGATAGCAAATATAAGCTTTATAATACCATGATTTTAGGATTGACGCGCTTATGTCCAGACTGAGATATGCGCTCTCACAGGGTTCTCGTCAAGTTAGTCTGCAAGTCGCTTTGGTCGTTCCCTTCGTCCTTTCCACCGTTGCAGCAGTCGGATTAGTCAGCTATTTTTCGTTTCAAAATTCGCGGCAGGCTCTAGATGATTTAGCAGAACAGTTAAATGAAAAAGTAACAGAGCAAATTGACTTGCGGCTCGAAAATTACTTAGCTCAGCCTCCTCTCTATATTGAAAGAAGCGCTTCGTTAGTTCGCGAAGGGACTCTGAAATTAAACGATTTCAATCAACTCGAACAGCAATTTACATCGGACATTCAACTCTCTAGAGGAATAGAATCAATAATTTTTGGTGACGAAGAGGGAAATTCTGTTGCTGTTCGCTACGACCCCGACGGTCAAATCGTCGCCAGAGTGAGAGAGCGCAACTCTGCCCCGCTCTCTCGACTCTATAAACTCGACCGTCAGGGGCGGCGAATGCAGGAGTTAGAGCCAGAACCATTCGATCCGCGAACGCGACCTTGGTATAAAACTGCGGTTAGTGCCATGCAAGCAAGTTGGAGTCCCATTTATAAATCAGCGAGGTATAATAAGCTTCAAATCACGGCGACACTGCCGATTTATAGCCCAACGGGTCAACTGCTTGGCGTTCTTGGCAGCAATATTTTTCTGTCAGACATCGACGAATTTTTGCAGAAGTTAGCGATCGCAAAATCGGGAAAAGCATTTGTCATCGAGCGTTCGGGCGATATTGTCGCCACCTCCAGCCGCGAACTGCAACAACTTCAGCGCGATGTACCGGATGACTCGACGCGCCTCAACATTAAAACAATCCAAGAGCCAATTCTCCAAGGTGTCGCCCAACGATTAACAACCAATCGGCGGTCATTAGCGGATATCGCCAAAACCACTAGCCTAAAACTCTCGATCGCCGGTCAGCCCTATCAAATTCGGATTACGCCGGTGGATAACGTTAAGAACTTGAATTGGCTGATTATCGTTGCGATTCCCGAATCAGATTTTATGGGAGAAATGTATGCCAATACTCGCAACACGATTCTGTTAACGTTAGGGGCCTTAGCAATAACGATCTCGCTCGGAATCATCGCAGCGCGGCGGATTGCGCTCCCCTTAGAACAGATGACGCAAGCGGCGCGAGAGATGGCTCGGGGCAATCGCGATCGCCGCGTCCGCAGCAGCCATATCGTCGAACTCGAAACTTTAAGCAAGTCCTTTAATAGCATGGCAGAGCAACTCAAAGAATCCTTCGTTACCCTTGAAGATAAAGTTGAGGAACGAACCGGCGAACTCGCAAGGGCGATGAAAGAGATTGCTGCCCTCAACAAGCGTCTGAAGCGGGAAAATCGGCGTTTAAGCGGCGAATTAGCTCTGCTCAGAGAGATGCAACAGTTGATTTTGCCTAAACCCAATGAGCTAGCAGAGATCTCGGATTTAGATATTGCCGGATTTATGGAACCCGCTGATGAAGTCGGGGGCGACTATTACGATATTCTCTACAGCGACGGCGTAGTAACAATTGGCATGGGCGACGTTACGGGCCACGGCCTCGAAAGCAGTATTTTAATGGTAATGGCGCAAACGGCAGTCCGCACCCTTTCCGAATTGCACGAAGCTGACCCAGTTCGCTTTTTGGCAACGCTCAATCGCACGATTTATAAAAATGTGGAGCGGATGAATTCAGATAAAAACTTAAGCCTTGTTATTCTGAATTACGTCAACGGGCGAGTTAGCATCAGCGGTCAGCATGAAGAAGTTTTAGTCGTTCGTAAAGGGGGAACTATCGAGCGGATTGATACAATCGATCTTGGCTTTCCAATTGGTTTAGATGCAGATATTGAAGATTTTGTCAATCGCACCGTTGTCGAGTTAGAACCGGGGGATGGTCTGATTCTCTATACAGATGGCATTACCGAAGCGGAGAATTCCGAACGACAGCTTTACGGTATCGAACGCCTCTGCGAAATGGCGGCGCGTTATTGGCATCTCAACGCCCAACAAATCGAAGAAATTATCGTTCGCGACCTGCGGCAACACATCGGAGGGCAAAAGGTTTTTGACGACATCACGCTCCTCATTTGCAAGCTCAAATCCCCCCAGGAAATGCTCGATCGCTCGCTCCTCGATGTCGAGTTTCAGGCTTAAAAGTCATGCAACTTCGATGCTAGATTTTCCGGATATCCCAACTAAAGAGAGTAAACAGGAATGGTAGATGCACCCTGGTTCGGCTCTAGAGTTCCCCTCTAGGGCTGTTTTATTTTTGAGCATTCGGTTGCGGTAACAACGAGAAAAAAGTTCGGTTTTTGTTCCGGATAGGCCGATTAATACAGAGTAAACAGGAATGGTAGATGCACCCTGGTTCGGCTCTAGAGTTCCCCTCTAGGGCTGTTTTATTTTTGAGCATTCGGTTGTGGTAACGACGGGAAAAAAGTTCGGTTTTTGTTCCGGATAGGCCGATTAATACAGAGTAAACAGGAATGGTAGATGCACCCTGGTTCGGCTCTAGAGTTCTCCTCTAGGGCTTTTTGTTTGGGAAACAGCGGCAGTTTCAGGAGCGACAACATCGGGGAGGGGACGCTTGAGGCGGTATAACCACGCGAGTCCTGCCAGTCCCAGCGCGATCGCGACTAAACTAATAACTTGAGCCATCTTCAACGGCCCCAACATCAAACTATCGGTGCGCAACCCTTCAATCCAAAATCGCCCGCAACTGTACGCCACCAAATAAGTCAGCATTATCGTTCCTACCTTCAATCGTCCCGGATGGCGCAATCCCCAGAAAAAGAGATAGAGCAAGCCCGCGAAAACCGTTAAATTCCACAGAGATTCGTAGAGAAAGGTGGGATGAAAGTATTCAAATTGCTGGAAACTTGGGGGACGATTTGCGGGGGGAATATAGAGCTTCCAAGGTAAATTAGTCGGGTCGCCAAACGCTTCCGAGTTGAAAAAATTCCCCCACCGCCCGATCGCTTGCCCTAAAATAGCCGAAGGTGCAACTAAATCTGCCAGTTGCCAGAAAGAAACTTTATTCAAGCGCGCAAAAATAAGCGCGGCCAGCGTTGCGCCAATCATCGCGCCGTGAATGGCAATTCCGCCGTGCCAAATCGCGATGATTTCTTCGGGTCGTCCGACGTAGTTTTTCCATTCAAACAGCACGTAGTAGAGTCGGGCGCAGGGAATTGCCGCGACGACAAGCCAAAGGGCAAGATCTGCCACCAGTTCGGGGTTGATGCGGCGGCGTTTGGCGAGGTATTGAGATAAGGTCATGCCGATAATGATGGCAGACACAATAAGCAGGCTGTACCAGCGCAGCACCAAAGGGCCGAATTGAGAGATGATGGGGCCGGGTGATTGGAATTGAAAAGCAAGAACCATACTGTTCCCTCGGACTGCGATCGAGGATAAGCAAATATTCAAATCCTAGCAGGACTTGAATATTTGCGTCTGGGTTGCTAGTTCTCTCTTTCTGAAAGAATGGCGTAAATGTCCCGTTTTACCTGTTCCAAAAGCTCGCTAACCTGCTTCATACGCGCGGTATTGCCGCTGCGAGCGACGTGGGCGATAACTTCTGTTAACTCGGTTGCCGCCTTGCGCAATTCGCCAAACTCTGGCGGGACATCCAACGGATTCGAGCGGGCATTCGCCTCGCGGGCTGGAGAACGCTCGGCCAAAAGTTCTCTCCCCGCATCGGTAATCGTATAAATCCGTTTTCCGCCTTCTTTGGCGCTGGTTAAGTAGCCTCCTTCTTCGAGCATTTGTAGGGTTGGATAGACCGAACCGGGACTGAGACGGCGGAATTGACCGTAGCGGTTTTCCATTTCTTTGATGAGGTCGTAACCGTGACTTGGGCCATCGGCAAGCAGTTCTAACAATATAAATTTAATGTCGCCGCGCCGCGTCCGCTGTTTGTCGCCCCAGTCTTCGCGGCAATGTCTGCCGCGCGGTCTGCCGCCGAACGGTTTGTCCCAAGGCGAACGGTGCAGGAACCAATAACGGGCGATTTCCGTATCGTGACAAGGGCCTCCCGCCCAGGCAGGACTGGGAAAGTAAACTGAGAAGTGTTTGAGCATGACTCGATTTTTAATGTGACTGAATCGATTATAACAACACATCGCGATATATCGATATTTAACCGAACGTTGTTGGGCTAAATACCGATAGTCAAGACGGGGAGAGCCTTTCAGCATTTCCCTGACAGGTAGGGGTAATCTGGCATCCTTTTCAAATCGTTACAATGGTGCGGAACGAGTCAGAATTTTGAAGGTCGTAATCATTTGTTTTGAAAAAGGAAGCGCGACGAAACATGAAACGATTCGCAATCGCGGCACTTCTCGCAGCGTTCGGGATGACGACTCCCCTTCTCGTCCGCGCGCAGGAACCGCCCGCTAATACTTATCAACCGGGCTTCTGGCAACCCGTTGCGCGTTACGATGCAACGCGATCGGCACGCATTCGCCTCGTCAATCGGACAGATTCGGCCTTGCAGTACAATTTAACGTCAGAACTCGGCGGAACTCGACGTTTGTTCGCTGGAGAAAGCGTTATTCTGAGTAATGTCGAGCCTGACTCTTATGTCATCGTTTATAGCGAGGATAAGACCGAACAAGCCGGTTTTCCCGTTCGATACCGGATTGCAGTTAGCGATAATCTGGTGACGGTTGATATCGTTCGCAGTGCGACCGCGCTAGGAGAACAGACGGTACACTTGCACCCAAACGGTGGAATTTTTGTTTATTGAGTCGGGCTGATAAGGTGAATTAAGCCCAGATAGGCTCGACTTCAAGACTGCACTTTAAAACAGTAGATAATGGCCCACTTTCATCAATTCTTCAAAGTTTGGAGGCGATCGCTCGCCTCTGTTTCGATCGGCTGCGTTCTGATAGAATCAGCTATTGTCCCCGCTTTTGCCGCTGCGCCGCGATCGCCAGATGAAACCGTTAATTGCGACGCGCTCGTTGTCGGTGGCGGATTGGCAGGGGCAGCAACCGCTTACGAAGCATTGCTGGCGGGACGCACGGTTTGCATGACCGATATTACCGATTGGGTAGGCGGACAAATCTCCTCCCAAGGAACCTCCGCCCTCGATGAGACGACGCGCCAAAGAGCGCTGCTGTATTACTCGCGCGGTTACAACGAATTGCGCAGCCGTATCGAACGCAAGTATGGCAAACTCAATCCCGGCGATTGTTGGGTAAGCGTTGCGTGTTATATCCCTGCCGATGCAAACAAGATTTTAACCGAGCAGTTGGAAGATGCTGCCCATCGGGGTGGTGGAGAGCTTCGATGGTTTCCCTCGACCGTTATTAAGGAATTAGAATTGAGTGGGGATGGTAAGCTAATTAACGGCGCGATCGCGATTCAACACCAGCCCCAAGCCGGAACCCCGCCCCTCAATACCGAACCTCTCTCCCAAACGATTGAGGATGCCTATCGCTACGAAAACTCCTCGCGCCTCAAAAAAAGAATCCTTCGCTTCGTCCCCAAAAACAAAGCCGCAAAAGGGGCTGATTGGTACGTCGTCGAAGCCACTGAAACCGGCGAACTAATTGCGTTGGCTGACGTTCCCTACAAACTCGGACTCGACCCCCGCACCCACCGCGAACCCTCCTCCCCCACCAGCGGACAAGACCCCTACTGCGTCCAAGGATTTACTTACACCTTCGCGATGGAACGGACGCAAGACCCGCAACCCCAACCCAAACCCAATTTTTACGACCGTTACGCGCCCTACTATAGCTACGAACTGCCGCGCTTGGCGAACTTCAACCTCGTGTTCACCTACCGCCGCATCTGGAGTCCGCAAACCGGCGAACCGGAAAGCTTCGGTTCCTTTAAATGGACTGCACCCACTCCCGGCGACATCTCCATGCAAAACTGGACTTGGGGTAACGACTATCGCCCCGGCACTTCGCAGGATAACCTGATCTTCTCGCGCGAGCAACTCGGACAAACCGGACAACTTTCTCCTAGCGGTTGGATGGGGGGATTGCGCGCCGATACCCTGCGGCGGGGCGAAGAAAACGCACTGGGGTATTATTATTGGCTAGTTGCAGGCACGACCGATTCACAGTTGGGCGCAAATGTCAAGAAGCCCGAACCCAATCATCGCTTCCTCGCCGGTTTTGATACGCCGATGGGAACGGCGCACGGACTATCGAAATATCCCTATATGCGCGAGGGACGGCGGATTGTCGGGCGACCGTCTTTCGGGTACGAAGATGGGTTTATGGTGTCGGAAATCGATATTTCGCGGCGAGATTACAATGCGGAATATTACACGAAAACGCTTTCGCCCCGGATGTATCGCGACTTGCGCGTTGCTTTAGCGGGTTTGGAAGCAACGAGTGCAATTGTTAAGGATACGCCAGCAGGAGAAATTAAACGGCGATCGCGCTCTACCATTTATCCCGACGCGGTAGGAATCGCTCAATATCCCATCGATTTCCATCCCTGCATGACCCAATCGCCTCCCGAACTTCCCGGTAACAAAGAGCGAGAAGGCGTTCGCATCGGTCAAGGATCCTCTTTCCCCGCGCAAATCCCGCTCAGAGCGATGATACCCCAAAAAATCGATAACCTGCTCGTTGTCGGGAAAAGTATTGCCACCAGTCATACTGCTGCCGCTGCCTACCGCGTTCACTCCTTTGAATGGTCGTCCGGTGCTGCGGCAGGAACGACAATTGATTTTGCGTTGGATAAAGGGATTTTTCCCTATCAACTGACGGCAACAATGCCCCGTCCGACTCGCGAATTGCGGGATTTGCAGCAGCGCTTGCAGTGGGATGGAAACCCAATTGCGTTCCCGAATACTTCCATCTTTAATCTCGATTGGAGTCAGTGGTAATTGTAATTTTGAATCGCAATTGACTGGCTCGATTTGCTGGCGGGCATTGCCCGCCCTACATCATTATACAACCCAATAAGAAGCACTTTTTAAGATGCCTCGATTGAGGGATGTTGCGCGATCGGTACATTTAAGGCTTTGCTTAATTCATCGGCGAGCCAAGTCTGTTCGTCATCGCTCAAACCCGCAACTCTGAAAGGCACACCTGCGACCCAAACAACAATCTCTGCTGATTTTCGCGGTGTTTTTTTCTCATCGCCGAATCGCTCCCTAGCATCGGATAATTCTAGATGAGAAACTTGCTCTCTCGGAAAAGAAGAAGTGCTAATAGCGCCATAAAGGTTAGATTTAAACAAGATAGCGTCGCGATTGACTAATACTTCATAGAGCTTGGACTTATTGAACCATTTCTGAGCCAGATAGTAGATTGGAGAAAACAATAAAAAATAATATAAAAATCTTTCCGAAAATACTATACTACCTAATAATCCTCCTCCTATCAGAGCAGTTGACATTGCAAAAGTCCATTTTAAGAGGCTTGGATAAGGCAGTATTATTCTCAATTCACAATCGTACTTTTCCAATTTTATTTTACTCTTTATTGATTTTGTAGCAGATAACGAGGGATAAACAATTGCTTCCCGGTCTGGCAGTTGCAGAATTTGATGGGGCTGAGGAAACTGCTCTAAAGTATTTGTTTGCTCCGTCGTTCTATAAGTAGTCTGCGAAGTCAATGGCAAGTGGAGATATTCGCTCAAATTTTGAGCTAATTCGGACATTGCGCGCCTATTTTGAGAGTAAACAACGTAGGCTTTAGTTCCTATATTGATAACAAGTTTAGTCGTTTGCTGGTCGAGGTGACTATTTCTTTGAACCCATTCGGGTAGCTCGAACTTGACAAAATCGAGACGTTCTATATCTCTTTTATGATGAGTCTTTCTCCAGAGTTTGAAGTTCATCAAATAAAACGAGACAGATATTTTTTCTTTATCAATCTCAATTTCATAGAAAGAGGTTTTATAGAGTTTAATAGCTACATAGATAAAAAACGGTAGAACAAGAACAAACCCAGGGTAAGCTGTCCCGGCAATTGATAAGCTTATTATTCGCCACACTGCGAGCGGAAGCAGGGCATACAATAAGCCTGTAGCTGGCATGGATGGATAAAAAGAGAAATCTGGAATTCTAACGTACAGTTTGTCATGCTGTCTTTTGAAGAAAAATCGACTTTTTAATTTTTTTGCTGCTGGCTCAGCTAAATCTTCAGAGAAAGGATGTTGTAAAAATTCGAGAGCTTCTTTTGCATGAGCGAATCGCTGAGAAGGGACAGGCTGCAACATTCGCTGAATCCAAGCAGAAAACGGGCGTGATAGCGAACTCAACTGCTCGAATTCAAGTTTTAAATCGTCTGTCATTAAATCAGCGGGATGTTACCCTGTTACCAAATAAACGAGCGTTGCACCCAGGCTGTAAAGATCGGAAACGGGAGCAATTCGACCGCTAAATTGTTCGGGAGCCATATAGCCATAAGTGCCGACAATGGTAAAGGTACTGCTATTTTTAGAAGCGGCGGTTTGTACAGAGCCAAAATCTACGAGATAAACTTGTCCGACAGAATTCCCCGAACGATCGCCAAGCAATACATTACTCGGTTTGATGTCGCGATGAATGACAGCGGGATTGAGGTGATGGAGGTAAATAAGAATATTGAGCAACGCTTCGGCAATTTCTTTAAGTTCGGCTTCGCTAAATTTACGCCCGGATTGTAGATAAGATTCGAGCGATCGCGCCTCAATATAGCTCTGAACCAGTGCAAACCCTTGATTCTCCCCTTCATTAAATTCAAAGGAGTCGAGATAGGAAGGAATTTGAGGATGAGAAAGCGCTTGCAAAACTTGAATTTCGCGCTCGAAGAGTTTAAAAGCGTCCCATTCTAACTCCCGATTAAACGTTAGCAGCTTGAGGATAACGCGATCGCCCGTTACGGTATCGTGCGCGAGAAAAGTCTGTCTTCCCGGTTTGCGGCTCAACGATTCTATAATCTCGTAGCGATCGCGTATTACTCGACTCACTGTCTTATTCTCCCGAACTTTATTACACGATTAGTACAACTTTCAACACGACTGCTACACAGAATTACGGAGTTATTGATAAAACGTTATGGATTAGCTCGAACGCCTAGTTTTACAGCGATCGCGCCTTCCGCAAATTGCAATACACTTAAATTTATGAAACAAGTCGTTATTGTGGGGGCGGGGCCGACGGGCGCAACCCTAGCATTATTATTGGTACGATGCGGTATCGGCGTAACTTTAATTGAGGCGGCGAAGGATTTCGATCGCGTCTTTCGCGGAGAAGCCCTAATGCCAAGCGGTTTGGACGCTTTAGCACAAATGGGACTTTCCCCCCTATTGGAGCGCATCCCGCACCGTCCCCTCGCCGCTTGGGAATTTATTATTGAGGGACAACAACTTTTTCGGGTTGAGGAACCGATGGGCGCGTCTCGTCCTTGCACCTTAATCGCGCAGCCGCCGCTATTAGAAGCGTTAATCGAGGAAGCGCGATCGCATCCTAATTTCGAGTTTATCGGTGGCGTAGCGGTAAAAGACTTACTTTGGGAAGAAGGGCGCGTGGCGGGCGTAAAACTTGCCGATGGGCGAGAAATCGCTTCAAGCTTAGTTATCGGGGCGGATGGGCGCGGTTCGGCGGTGCGCCAGCGAGCGGGTTTGAAGTTAATCACGCAGCCGAAAAGTATTGACGTGCTGTGGTTTAAGTTGCCCGTTCATCCCCGTTTGGTTGAAGAGAATGTTTTTTATTCAATTGTCAGCGGCGATCGCGTTTTTAGCGTCTTTCACGGCGCGGAAGCTGGCAAACTCCATTTAGCTTGGGTTCTGTTCCCCAACGACGCTAACGAGGGCAAAAACGCCAACTGGGGCGACATTTTCGCTTCGCATTCTCCCGCATGGTTGGCCGAGCATTTCCGCAACTGCCGAGACGCGATCGCAGCACCAGTGCGACTTTCCGTTCTCGTCGGGCATTGTCCCCAATGGCATCAACCGGGCGCACTGCTGTTAGGCGATGCCGCCCATCCGATGTCGCCGGTGCGCGCCCAAGGAATTAATTTAGCCTTGCGGGATGCGATCGTTGCAGCCAATCATCTCGTCCCGCTCTTGACAAACGAAGCAAATCATGAGTCGCTCGATGCGGCTCTAGGGAAAATTCAACGCGATCGCGAACCGGAAATCTTACTCGCCCAACGCTTGCAAAAAAGGGAAGCGCAGCAAGGGGAAATCCTGAGAAGCAGCAGATTGGTGCGATCTCTGCTCCTGCGCTTTCCCCCCCAACTGCGCGCCCTGGTTCGTCGTTCTTGGGTCGAGCGACAACAGAAAATGCGCAATGGCAGCGTGCCAGTTCGCTTGAGGGTTTGAGCCAATGGCTCTGCGGTAGAAGCGCTCTTCAACGCTCGGAGTGGTTCTACCGCCAAGGACAAGAGCTAAGCTACCAACAGTTTATGAAGCCACCCGATCCTTAAACAGTTTGCCCGCAGAGAAGGCCGGAACGGTCGTCGCCGGAATTTGCATGGGTTTCCCCGTTCTAGGATTGCGACCTTCGCGAGCGCGACGCTCGCGCGGCTCAAACGTGCCGAAACCCACCAGCGTGACTTTCTCGCCACCCGCAACAGCCTCTTCAATTGCCTCGGTCATAACTGAGATAATCGCGTTGACTTCCTTCTGAGACAAGCCTGTTTTTGCAGCAACAGCCTGGACTAATTCTCCTTTATTCATAATCTCGCTTAAAAGAATTGATTTGAAGCGATTTTAGCCGATTCGCGAATGATGACAAGGGGTTGGAAACACATCTTTGTCGTTCCGAACTTTGAGTGATACATTTGAACTAGCTTTTTCGGTTTGAGGAGATTTCCGAGAAAGTCAGATTTTTTCAAGGTACGAGCAAAGAAGAAGCGGTCATTAAATTTAAGAAAGATAACGGTGTTTGTGGACTGTAGAGACGTTGTATACAACGTCTCTACGCCTCTTAACAAAAAGTTAATCAGTAGTTTCTGACGATTTAGCCCTTATTTTTAATCAGCATCACCTGAATGATTTGATGAACGGTTTCCTCGGGCAGTTGCATCGCATTGCACAGACTACCGAGTAGCGATTCTTCTTCCGGGGAGACATTGCCATCCGCCAAAATGAGGTCGGTTGCGATCGCGAAGGTTGTATCGTAGAGATCGTGCGGTAACGTTGACATCGCTGCGTTGAAGAGCGCTTCCGAACCTTCGCGGCGCAGCGTATTGCAGAGTTTATCGAACATTCGCTGCATCACATCTCTAGAGTAGCTGCGAAATAGTTTCATGCGACACAGAACGGTATTGAGCAAGCTGATTTCTTCCTCAGAGAGATAACCGTCCGCAGCAACGACAATCAGCATAATCGCAGCAAACGCTTCCGCAGGACCGAGGGTAATTTGGTTCTGCTGGAGGTTGCCTGTTTTGCGGAAAGAGTCGAATAAGCCCATATCTCAAATCCTTTTTTAATGGGGAATTTGTCTATCTTGGCTCAACTGCTCGGTATTGTCCTCATAGTTTCAATTTTTGTAACCAAGCGATCCAAAATACCTCGATGTTGGAAAATAGCAAGGTTGCGATCCTGAAGGAATCCGCGTAGCGGTACGCGCAAAACACATCAATGTGGCGAAGTAAACATTTCTTAATTTTTCTCTCTCTTTTTGCCGTTACAGTTTTTGGTATTTGGTCTAAGTTTTATACGGGAGTAGGTCGCGAATGGCTGAATAATTCTTTCGGCGGTGTATTGTATGAGATATTGTGGTGTTTATTTTTCTTTGCATTCTTTCCCCGCAAAAAGGCAATTGCAGCGATCGCGGTTTCGGTTTTTGTCGGGACTTGCGCGCTAGAATTCCTACAATTGGTCAAAACGCCGTGGCTCGATGCCATCCGCGCTACCCTTATCGGGCGATTGTTGCTGGGAACGACGTTTGTCCCTTCCGATTTTATCTATTACGCGATCGGTTCTTTTCTCGGTTGGTTATGGATGTTATCTATTGAGAAAAGTATGAATAGGAGGCGCTAGCGAAGCATAACGCCTCTTATTGTCGGTTCGCGTCCGGGTAACTTTAAGCAATGACTTTATTCAGGGTTAGGCTTGTGACCTGAAATTACGAATTAATAATTATTTGGTTAATATTCCGCTCGATTCGACAAAAACAATGGCTGCTCATTCACTAATCGTTCCTCTTCAATCAATCGAACTTTCTCCGGGAAGTCATTTACTGATTCCCAAAATTTCTTGGGAACAGTACGAATCTCTCCTAGAAGAATGGGGAAGCGATCGCGTTATTCCTCGCATAAACTACAGTAACGGTATCTTAGAGTTAATGGCTCCCCTGCCAGCCCACGAACGCCCTCATCGCATCATTGGCTATATCGTAACAACCTTATTAGACGCGCAAGGACAAGATTGGGAAGATTTTGGTTCGACAACTTTTAAAAAATTTCAGCAAGCGGGACTCGAACCCGATACTTGCTTCTATATTCGCAACGCTCAACGAATACGCTCCCGCCAGCGTATCGATTTAGAAAACGATCCTCCTCCCGATTTAGCGATAGAATCCGACTTGACTTCAACCACAACTTTAGACGCTTATTTAACTATTCAAGTCCCAGAAGTTTGGATTTATGCCAATTGCCAACTCAAAATTAAGCTTCTTACCTCGGAAGGTTATCAAGAAGCTAGCGAAAGTCAGATATTTCCCGACTTAGATATCCAAAAAATGATTCCTCGCTTAATCGAGCAAGCATTTGTGGAGGGAACCCGTGCGATGTTGCGATCGCTGCGCCAGCGGTTACAATCTAATGAATGATTAATAACGTCAAAAACAATAAAACAATTGATAAAAACAATGTCTCTTAATTATTAATCATCGAGTGTTTTGAAAATTAAATTCCTAGCTTTTACGAGTCTTTTTTTGCTTTCGAGTTGTACGCTGTCACCTGCACCGCGAAAACTGACGATCGCGCCCGCTCCTGCTCCCACCTCGAAACAATATACAACCGAGGCGGAATTAGTCGCAGTGGGCGATATCCTCATGCACATGGCACTGACGCGATCGGGTTACAATGCTCAAACGAAAACTTATAATTTCGATCGCTTCTTCACCGAAACTAAATCTATCATTAGCAGTGGCAATTGGGCGATCGCGAACCTGGAAACTACCCTCGCCGGATCCGAACTTGGTTACTCAGAATTTCCGCTCTTTAATGCTCCCGCTCCCATCGTTGATGCGGCAAAAAAAGCCGGATTTAATATCTTGACAACGGCAAACAATCATGCTCTAGATAAAGGCGAAATTGGCGTTCTCAATACAATTAAAAATATTCGATCGCGCGGCGTGGCTTCAACCGGAACGGCAAGTTCTCCCCAAGAAGCCCAAAAGATTTTAATTGTTACCAAAAATCAAATCTCAATGGCAATTCTTGCCTATTCTTTTAGTACCAACGGTATCCCCATTCCTCAAGGTAAAAACTATTTAGTTTCCCTTATTGACAAAGCAAAAATTCTTAAAGATATTGCCAGAGCGAAACAGCAAGGAGCCGATGTTGTTGCGATCGCGCTTCATTTTGGGGAGGAATACCAGCGCCATCCTACCGACGAACAAAAGCAATTAGTCAAAACCTTAATTCAAGGAGGAGCGGATATTATTCTCGGCAGTCATCCCCACGTCGTACAACCCTATCAAATCTTGAATGTTGTCGGGCGAGATGGCAAGCCTAGAAAAGGAGTTGTTATTTATTCGATGGGTAACTTTATTGCTTATCAACTTGGTCATTATAAAGATTTAGGCGTTATTTTTAAAGTTAAGCTTCGCAAGCAATTTCCCGAAGAAACGCTGACCATTACTAAGGTCGAAGCGATTCCAACTTACACGCAAAACTATACCCTAAACGGTAAGTTGAATTTTCGAGTTTTACCGATCGCGGCAACCTTAAGCCGCCCGAAGGATCCCTTGATTCCCGCTTCAAAGTATCCCGTTTTAAAAGAACAACTCACAGACATGAATCGCCATTTAAATTCCTTGAGGGGAAGTAGATAATGGGCAACGTTGAGACACCAAGAGTGTATTTCTCGAATTACGAATTACGAATTACGAATTACGAATTATTTTTGAATTAGCGGCGCGAGAATTTTTGGCGGACGCGATCGCGCAAAAGCTCCAATTCCGGCAGTTTAAATTGCAGCGCAACCAGGAAAAACACCACGAACGCGATCGCGCTGGCAAATCCTAAGTCCAGCACTAAAAAGAGTGGCTTATCCGTTCCCACAGCTTGCTCCCAACCCCAATTAAACGCCCAACTACACGCACTCGCAAGGATGCTCCCCAATGTCAGTCCGGCAAAGATCGAACCCCATTCGACTAAAGGCAATCCTCCCAAGCGACGATGCAAAATCCAGAGCAGGCAAACCATCGAGAAAAAGTTTACGCTTACGGTAGCCATAACTAACCCCGGTGTGGCGAAATACTCGATCAAAAAATAATCTAAAACAGCGTTGATAAAAATATTGATAATGCTGACGCGGAAGGGCGTTTCGCCATCGCCGAGGGCGTAGAAAACCCGCACGAGAATATCGCGCCCCAGATAGAAAAACATCCCAAAACCGTAAGCCATCAATACGGGGGCGACAATTGCGGAAGCTTTAGCATCAAAGGCGTAGCGTTCGTAGATGAGGCGGACAATGGGAACGGCGAGGGCAATAAAAATCGCTGTCAGAGGCAGCATCGATAGGGCAGTAAGGATTAAGCCTTGGCGAATGCGAAGTTTGAGATCGCTGCGGTGTTCGATCCCCGTGAGGCGGGAGAAAACGGGCAGCAACGGCACCAGCAGCATATTGGAGATAATCCCCAAGGGCGTTAAGACGATGAAGTTGGCGTAGCGCATGGCAGCGGCAGCCCCTTCAATCGCTGAGGCAAAGTACAAATCGGTGTAAACGTTGATGTGTAGCATCCCGGAGGAGAGGGCGGCGGGAGCCATTACTTTCATAACATCGCTAACGCCGGGAGTGCGCCAATCGAAGCGCAGTTTTAGGGTTCCTAAACCGCCTCGCCATTGTTCCACCAGTTGCACCAACCATTGCAAGATGCCGCCCGCGAGGGTGGTTCCAGCGAGGACAATCCCGCCAAGGGTGATGTATTGGGGGGCTTGGATGCGATCGCCTAAATACAGCATCAGTCCGCCCAAACCCACCAGCGTTACGACACTCGAAAAGATAGGGCTGATACTGGGCAACCAGTAGCGATCGCTTGCATTCAGAGTGCCGAACCCAATCCCAATTAAGCCTGCCAGAATGGACAGGGGAGCCATAATCTGGAGTTGTTGAACTGCACTAGCGCGCGTCGTCGGTTCCAATCCGGGGGCGAGGATATCGATGAAGAGTCCGGCGAAGGCGATTAATACCGCGACGATCGCGATAAAGATAATGCTGACGAAGGTGGTAACGGTTTCGACAATCGGCGCGGCTTCTTCTTTTTTGCGTTTGGCGAGGACGCTGACGAGGGCGCTGTGAAAAGGCCCGTTGATACCGCCAAGCAGGATGAGAAGGAAGCCCGGGATAACGTAAGCGTAGGCGTAGGCGTTGACAACCGGGCCCACGCCAAAGGCAGCCGCGATCGCAACTTCCCGAAAGAGTCCAAAAACTTTACTGATTAAGGTAGCAACGGCAACAATGCCAGCAATTTTAGCGAGGGAACGGGAAGAGGTACGATCGGCGGACACTTTTTGATTCAATTGAGAGTAAGGGGTTGTTGGTGATGGACGAGGGGAGTTTTAGGAACACCGAGCCGTTATTAAGGCTCCGGCTTCAAGGCCTGAAACTTTAAGATTTTAGAGGATAAACTTTCCACGGATTCTCGACCAAAAAGTTCATCTTTGAGTTTTAAGTAATCTCCTTTGCCCAGATTGCAGGCTGCCCAAAACCGAGCAACTTTAGACGCTTCCATATTAGATACAAGAATGTGAAATCCTTCTTCCAAAACTTGCTGCTCGCTTTTAACTTGGATATTCATTAGCGCTCTCCAATACAAAATCCACTGGGTTTATTACTCTCAGGCTTAGTCCCGAACAGCGATTAATAAGCCGTTTGTCACAAGTAATGAAATAGTGACTCCCACTCGCTTCGGCAGACGCAATATGCAAAGCGTCGATCGCCTTCAATCCATTATCCTCTAAATTACTCGCTCTCTGAGCGATCGCATCATTAATCTCTTGTTTAAACTCAGAAAGCTGAAGATATCGATTCATTGCTTCTTGTTTGATTGGAAAAGGATTGCGACTATTCTCATACTCTAGAACTGACGAACTTATCAGTTCAAAATATTTTGCCTCAATCATTTGCAAAACGAGCGTTACCGCTTGCGACTCTAGGAAAATTTTAGGCTGCGTTTGGTCGTCAAAAGGGCGGTTATAGGCACTGGTATCTAAATAGATTCTTGTCATGCAATCGCGACGAGTTTGCTCGTCAAGCCTTTAATAACGCATCGTTCAATTTGCCGCTGCGGTAGCCTTCTAAATCGAGGGTGACGCAGACAAAACCCAAGTCTTTAAAGGTTTTTACGACTTCGGGGAGATCGATAGCGGCAATAAAAGATTGAATTTGTTCGGCTGGAATTTCGATGCGGGCAGTGTCGCGATCGCTGCGGACGCGCAAGGTATTGTATCCCAACTTGCGTAAATAAACTTCCGCCCGTCCGACGCGATGCAATTTAGCAACGGTAATTTCTTCGCCGTAAGGGAAGCGAGAAGAAAGACAGGGTTGGGCGGGTTTATCCCACCAAGGAAGTTCTAGGAGTTGGCTGAGTTGGCGAACTTCGAGTTTGGAAATTCCGAGTTCGGCGAGGGGCGATCGCGCGCCGCGTTCTTTTGCCGCTTGAATTCCGGGGCGATAGTCCTGCAAATCATCGGCATTGATCCCATCGACAACGTAGGGATAGCCTTTTTCTCGGGCGAGGGGTTTGAGGGTATCGTGCAGTTCGCTTTTACAGAAATAGCAGCGATTGACGGGGTTGGCGGTGTAGTTGGGATTTTCCATTTCTCGGGTTTCCACCAACTCGTGGGCGATACCAATTTCGGCGGCTTGAATTCGCGCGTCTTCGAGTTCTTCGGGCAGGAGGGAGGGAGAAACGGCGGTCATAGCTAGGGCGCGATCGCCGAGAACATCCCGCGCCACTTTTGCGACTAAGGTACTATCAATCCCGCCGGAGTAGGCGATTAAAGCCGTCTCCATTTCCGAAAAAAGTGTTTTTAAAGCTTGTAATTTTTGTTTAATTTCCATTTTAATAATTGTCAATTTTCCATTGTCAATTATCAATTATCATTCAATTCTTTCCAACGCAGTTCTAATTCTCCTTTCTCCTTTTCGAGAGCCGCTTCAAGTTCTTGGATTTGTTCGCGGCGGGTTTCAATTTCTAAATTGCGACGCGCAATTTCTTGACTTTGCAAGGTTAATTCTTGTCGCCAGCGTTCGATCCGGGCTTCTTCTTCTTCTAGCGAGAAAACTTCTGTTTTTTCCTCCTCTTGCCATCGTTGTAATAACAGCAAGAGCCAATCTCTGGCGTTTTCTAGACCGAGAATTTGGCGACTCTCACCCAAGTTAACTATCACTAATATCCCCTCAGAGAGATAGGGAATTTCTGTTTGATACTGCGGCGTAAGGGCGATCGCTTCCGCGTCGCCAACGACCCAAACATCATCAGACGTTTGCGCCGCAAGCAGTTGCAGCGTCATATCCCCGGTCGTCGGATTCTTTTGCACTTGGGCTAAGTGTAACATTTGGATTTGTCAGTCAATCTCAGTTACTTTAAACGTTCGAGGCGATCGCGAAGAATTTCCGACTGCTTTTGAGCTTCTTCCAAACTCTCGGCTGCGCTGCGAACGATTTCAGCAGGCGCTTTATTGATAAAACCTGGGTTTTTCAAGCGACCCGTTAGAGATTTAACCTCTGCCTCGATTTTTTGGAATTGTTTTTCGAGTTTCGCTCGCAGCGCGTCGAGATCGGCAATTCCCGACAACGGCATTAAGACTTGAATGGTGCCGACCACTCCAGCAAAGGCTCGTTCTGGCTCCGTTTCTAGAACCGATACGACTTCCAAAGTTTCGACTTTCCCTAAATCCCGAATGTAAGCTTTACAAGCTTCGAGGATTTCCCGTTCTTGGATATTTTCGCTTTGTAAAACAATCGGAACTTTAACGCCCGGTTTGATTTCGGCGGCTGCCCGCAAATTGCGAATCGTCCGGATGGTTTCGATCGCTAACTCGAACTGCTTCTCCAGTTCGGGGTCGATTAAGGTTGCTGTCATGGGTTGCAATATAGCATTCAAGCTTAGGAATGGATTTCCGAATTTTTAAAGATTAAGAAAGGAGGAGCGATCGCGAGCGGTCTTTAATTTTAAGGTTTAGCGATCGCCGATCACCTCCTCTTTCGTCTCTTGGATGATTTGAGACAGTTCTTGGCGATTTTGCGATCGCAACAGGAAGCGCACCACAAACCACGCAATATAACCCAAGCCGATCAGTTGTAGGCTGGGCGAGAGTAAGGGAATGCGGTGGATAGCCCCCAAGATTGCTTGCAGGACAAACAAAGAAACTAGCGCGCCTAAAAAGATTCCCGCAACGCTTAAGGGGCGTTGATAGCTCGAGAAAAAGCTGGCGAGTTCTTCGGGCAGATCTTCGATAAAGCGAGCGACGCGATCGAGAATTTCGGTAAATTGCGACTCAGCTTTTTCGCCGGGAGGCAGCATAGCGATGGGCGGTTCGGGTACGGGGGTGACAATCGGTTCGGGAGTGACGATAACGGGTTCTTCTTGCTCGGGCATGGGTTCGAGGTTGGTAGTAGTAGACGTTGTGGTTTTAGATAGGTCGATCGCGAGATCTTCTTCTGTTGTTGGCGTTTCTGCCTCGTCAACGATTTCAGCCTCCTCCAAAGCGGAAAGTTCCTCTTCTGGGGAAGTTTCGGACGGTTGTGCAGGCTCGTTCATGGGTCTCTCCTTGAGGATTTCATCGACTTCTGGATAGGCTTGCAGGGCTAAAAATTCCCCGTGCTTTTGCGCGAGAACGTGCCAGATTTCTTCGGTAATATGCGGCATCAAGGGATGCAACAGTTTTAGAATACCTTCTAGCACGTAGGCAAGGGTTTGTTGGGCGACCCGGCGAGATTGAACCTCGGCGGTGTCCGATCGAAGTCGAGGTTTGACAAGTTCAATATACCAGTCGCAGAAGTCTCCCCATATGAAATCGTAAAGTCCTTTTGCTGCTTCGCCTAAACCATAGGCATCGAGCGCTTCTCGGGTTTGAGCGACAGTACGGTAAAAACGCGAGAGAATCCAGCGATCGCACAATTCTAAATCTTCCACTGCCGGTAAACCGAGTTCTTGCGGCGTTTTCCCCTCGAGGTTCATCATCGCGAACCGCGCTGCATTCCAAAGTTTATTGGCAAAGTTACGCGACGCTTGTACTGACTCGGATTCGTCGGTGGCGCGATCGTATTGCAGGCTAATATCCTGTCCCGCTCCGGCAACTTCTTTAATTAAGGTATAGCGCAGGGCATCAGTCCCGTATTTCTCAATTAAAATCAGGGGATCGATGCCATTGTTAGCGGATTTTGACATTTTCTTGCCATTTTCATCCCGAACTAACCCGTGAATATATACGTCCTTAAACGGCATCTCTCCGGTAAAATAGCCCGCCATCATCGTCATCCGCGCCACCCAGAAGAAGATGATGTCGAAACCCGTTACTAACACCGAATTCGGGTAATACTTCGCTAAGTCGGTCGTTGCTTCCGGCCAGCCCATTGTCGAAAAAGGCCACAATCCCGAAGAAAACCAGGTATCGAGAACATCGGGATCGCGCTCTAGCTTGACATTTTCTCCAAACTGTGAAACGGCTTTTTCCCAGGCTTCCTCCTCGCTGTGCGCTACCACAAAGGGCGTTACATCGGTAATTTCGCCCTCGGTTTCGCTGACGGCGTACCAAGCAGGAATTTGATGTCCCCACCACAACTGCCGGGAGATGCACCAATCTTTCAGTTTCACCAACCAATCGCGATACACTTTCGTCCAACGTTCCGGGACGAAGTGGGGTGAATCTTCGTTATCGAGGCAGTGGAGGGCTTTTTCGGCGAGGGGATCGATTTTGACGAACCATTGAGTCGAAAGGAGGGGTTCGACGGGGACTTTGCCGCGATCGCTGTAAGGAACGGTATGCTTGTAATCCTCTACCTTGACCAAAAATCCTTCTTCATCCAAGCGCTGCACCACATTCTTGCGCGCCTCGAAGCGGTCTTGTCCGACGAATTCGCCGCCATTCTCGTTCAGCGTCCCATCCTTATTGAGGATATTCACGAACGGCAACTCGTGACGCTGCCCCATCTCAAAATCGTTGGGGTCGTGCGCCGGAGTTACTTTCACGCAGCCCGTCCCAAACGCGGGATCGACCAATTCATCGGCGAAAATCGGGATTTCTCGCCCGACGAGGGGCAGTTTCAACGTTTTACCGATTAAGGCTTGGTAGCGTTCGTCGTTGGGATTCACCGCTACGCCCGTATCGCCCAGCATTGTTTCCGGGCGCGTCGTCGCCACTTCCACAAATCCGCTGCCATCGGTCAGGGGATAGCGGAAATGCCAGAGTTTGCCGTCAACTTCTTTACTTTCAACTTCCAAATCCGAAACCGCCGATTGGGATTCCGGACACCAGTTGACCATGTACTGCCCGCGATAGATTAAACCGTCATTGTAGAGGCGCACGAACGCTTCGATGACGGCATCGCGCAATTTCGGGTCGAGGGTGAAGCGTTCCCGCGACCAGTCGGCAGAAAGTCCGATACGTTTGAGTTGATTGACAATTGTACCGCCGGATTGGGCGCGCCATTGCCAAGCGCGATCGAGAAATTCCTCCCGCCCGACTTCGTAGCGCGTCGTCCCGTCCTGTCGCAACTGCTTCTCGAGGATTGTATGGACGGCAATGCTGGCGTGGTCGGTTCCCGGCAAACACAAGACGTTTTTACCCAGCATTCTCTGGTAGCGCACGACGGTATCGAGAAGGGCCGTATTAAAAGCATGGCCCATGTGCAAGCTACCGGTGACATTCGGCGGCGGAATGACAACGCTGTAGGGTTCGCCGCCGCTATTGGGATTGGCTTGAAAAACTTGATGGGTTTCCCACTCCCGTTGCCATTTCGCTTCGGCAACTGAGGGGTCATACTGGGTTGGCAGGGTCATTTCAGTTATAGTTATCAGTTATCAGCGATCGCTCATCAAGAACGACGGCTTTAAGTGATTTTGAATGTATGGACAGTTAAATTTTGCCACAGGGGTGGAACCGTTATACAAAATCGATAAGAAGGGGCGCGAGTTAATTTTACTTCGCCCGAACTGTTTATTTCTCTATCGTAGGCGATCCCGTAGGAATCCGCATAGCGGATGCGCCTGAAGACATCTCCTGTGTTAATTTGTGGGTAGAGATCGAGAAGTATCGACGTTTTGTTACCCAAAGCCAGGGCTGGTTTGACGCGATCGCAATGCTGAAGTGAAGGTATTTTATTAAACAGCAGTTAGCTTACAAAGCGAGTGTTGTAAGACTTCTTATAAAACGCTGAAGCAACCTCAAAACAAACTACGCGGGATGAATCTTTAAAAATTGTAGTATGAAAAAAATTTGGCACGAGCGGACAAAACTTTGGCGGCGGGGATTGGCAATGCTGCTTGCACTGGTGGGCGCGATCGCGTTTTCGGCTTGTTCGGGGACAATGTTAAAAGGAAGCGCTGCGCAAGTTCCCCAAGTCGTTCTCAGTATTTTAAGCGATCCCAAGACCTTTAATTACGTCCTTAATGCCGAATCGCCCAATATTTTTGGATTGACCTACGAGGGATTACTGAGAGAAAATCCCCTCACGGGCGCGATCGAGCCGAGATTGGCAAAATCTTGGGAAATTTCCCCCGATAAGCTGCGAATTACCTTCACATTGCGCGAGGGGTTGAAATGGTCGGACGGACAACCGCTAACCATCAATGATGTCGTATTTTCTTACAATAAACTCTTCCTCAATGAAGAAATTCCGACGAACGTTCGCGATAGTTTGCGCATCGGTCAAAGTGGTAAGTTTCCGATTGTCCGAAAGGTGGATAATCAGCGCGTTGAATTTATCTTTCCCGAACCCTTTTCCCCCTTCGTCGGTGCGACAGGTTTAGGGATTTTACCCGCTCATGCCCTCGGAAAATTTGTTACGGAAAAAGATAGTGAAGGCAAACCTATTTTTCTCTCGAAATGGGGCGTTGATACTCCCCCGAATGAAATTATTGTTAACGGCCCTTACAAGCTAAAAAGTTATGCGACTAGCCAGCGCGTCGTCTTTGAGCGCAACCCTTATTTTTGGCGAAAAGACGCACAAGGAAATGCTCTGCCTTACATCCAAGAAGTCGTTTGGGAAATTGTTGAAAATCAGGATACTTCATTATTGCAGTTTCGTTCCGGTGATTTAGATGCAATTGGGATTTCGCCGGAATACTACTCGCTCCTCAAACGAGAAGAAAAACGCGGGAAGTTTACGATTTATAATGGCGGCCCTTCTTACGGGACGAATTTTGTATTTTTTAATCTCAATCGCGGCAGTCGCGATGGTAAACCGCTCGTCGATCCGATTAAGTCGCGTTGGTTCAATAACGTCAAGTTCCGTCAGGCGGTAGCTTACGCAATTGATTACCAACAAATGATTAATAACGTTTTTCGGGGCTTAGGCGCGCCCCAAAAATCGCCAATTTCCGTTCAATCGCCGTTCTACGATGATACTTTAAAGGGATATTCTTACAATCCCGATAAGGCTCGTTCTTTACTGAAGGAAGCTGGATTTAAGTATAACGATCGGGGGCAATTATTAGACGATCGCGGCAATCGCGTGCGCTTTGTTTTAGCGACGAATGCGGGGAATAAAACTCGCGAGTCTATGATGACGCAGATCGTGCAGAATTTGGCGCAAATCGGCATACAAGTCGATCCCAATCCTTTGGCATTTAATGTAGTCGTTGATAAGCTTTCAAACTCGTTAGATTGGGATTGCGTCTTGCTCGGTTTGACGGGTGGCAACGAACCGAATGATGGGGCAAATGTTTGGTTCCCAGAAGGAAATTTGCATATGTTCAATCAAAAGCCGCAACCCGGAGAAAAGGAGATCGAGAGTTGGGAAGCGGCGGATTGGGAACGACAAATTCAGCAGTTATATATTCAAGCAGCCGCAGAGTTCGATCTAGCGAAGCGTAAAGCGTTGTATGCACAGACGCAGCAGATAACGGAGGAATATTTACCGTTTATCTATTTAGTCAATTCTCTTTCTTTGTCAGCAGTTCGCGATCGCATTCAACCGATACAGTATTCTGCTCTCGAAGGTGCTTTATGGAACATTGAAGAGTTAAAGATTGTGGAGTAAATTCTAGATAAATATTGATGATTTACGTCTGATGTGCATTATCCAATAGTCTTGATTTCCCTCACCCCCAGCCCCTCTCCCGATCCCCCCTAACCCCCCTTACTAAAGGGGGGAAAATGCGAGGGGAGAAAGAACAGTAAGAGCATCTTTCTGGCTTCTAATTCACATTAGGCGTGATTTAGGAGCGAGTAGACTGCCAAGACGAAAAATGGACTCGCTCCTGATGAGGATTAGGGTGAATTTTCCCATTCCGGTGTAAGGCTGCGAAAATCAAAATTTTTGGCTCCCAGATGACAACTGACACAAGTTGTATGAGAAATTGGGTTAGGAAGAGGGACGCGCGGATGCAGAATTTTAAAATAGTGCGAATTGCCGAAACGATAGGGTATGGTTTCGCCTTCTTGTAGGGGGCGAGAAGCGGTACTTAAATATTCCCACATCAGCCGCAATTCCGGACGAATAATCGATTTCAGGCTCGTTCCATAATGCTCTTGGGGTTTTTGCAATAATTGCTGCCAAGTTTGCATCGGAAAAATTTCAGGCGGGATTGCTAAATGACAACTGCCGCAGCGATCGCGGTACACTTGTAACCCAAGTTGCGCGCGCGCTGGAGTCGGATCGACAGAAGCAAGCAATTGCTCGCCCGAAGCAACATTCAACGTTGGATTCCCCTTCGCCATCGCCATCGCTCCTCCCCACCCTATCAACGCGCTCCAGAGCAAGATGATAAGGATTAAGATCGAGGGGGAACGTTTTTTCGATTTTCTCTGTGCCATTTGCCAATCGATAACTCGCTACGAGTGCTTACAAGTTTAGGAGAATCAAATGCTTGGGGAGCTAACTTTTAAGTATTCAATCTTTGCTTGACTAAGGCAAGGTATGTCCCGTTACCCGCATGACTAATTTTCCATCCTTTGGATTGCGACTGAAAATAAAAGCTCCCGATTCTTCCTCCCCTCCAGACAGAAAATCAATGTTTTGCGTTCCCTCTTCTTCCACTTTGCCATCAATAATCAGTTGTGCAGTGACTTCAACCGATTCTGCTGTCTCGCCGCCGGTATTTTTTAAGGTGAAAGGAACGTAAAACTGACTTTCAACTTGACTAATTTCTTGATTTGTGGTGACTGACAGAATGGGCGGCTGGTCTTGCGCGCTTGCCCAGCGATACAATACTAAACCGACAATCGTCGTTAAAATAGCCAGGGCAATGCTGAAGCTAACCCATTCTACGGGCGATCGCGGTTCTTTTTGCTTGTTTTCTTCTGAATCTTGTTGACCTTGTTCGGAATTCTCGTTCAAACGGCTAACCTCCCTGCTGCACCGCCTACTGTGGCGGGCAATCCTAAAACCAAAGTTTGTTGAAGCCAAAGATGCCAGGGATCGCTCCAAGTCAGTCTTTGGAAAAACCAGAGCATCAATGCCGAAGCGATTAGCGAAACCAGGTAAGAGAAAACAGTTTCGCCGAGGGGACGTTGAAATAAGCCCTGCTGCTGGCGGCGTTTTTTGTGACTGGTAAAGCCCGAAGCAAAAACAATGCAGTAAGACACTAAGAGGGAAACCGCGATAACCGCTAAAAGCCAAGGGGGAGAGGCTGCTGCTGACATCATCGGTACTTCGTCAGTGGGCGCAATATTGAAAGCAATAATGATTGCCCCGATCGCCGTCGCGCTCAAATCCGTCAGCGTATCTTTCCAGAGGGAGGCTTTGCCGTTCTTAGGACTCGAATTGGAAGATTGGTTATTTTGCGAAGCCCAGCGATCGCCGCTCAAGATCGAGCGCGAGAGGGCTACCCCCAACGAAAAAGGTACGCCTTCAAAGATAATTTTCCCTAAAAGCTCGTTTAAGGGCGTTTTCGGCGTAATTTCCTGGAATAAGGCTAACATCAAGGCAGCACAAACCATACCAATCGCGATCGCCTCAATCGTTTCTCCCACGCCATTCCAAAAACCACCGCTATTGCTGCTGCGAAACCCTTCGGCACGATTGAGCAACAGCACCACCGCGAACGTTACCCCCAGAATGGCTAGTAACATCGGTGGCTGCACTTCCGAACCGATAAACCAAACCTCCATTGTATAAAGCAGAGGAATCCCAAAGAGAAATCCCCCAGAAGCACCGCCAACTATTTCGCTCAGTTCTTTTGAGACAGAGCGATTGCGAGCTTGGGAGCGAGAGTACGATTTGGATGCCATCTAACGCGAGTTAGCCGTAATTACAGGCTTAATTTTATCGAAAAATTTGGGTTTAAAACCCCGTCCACTTCAGCAGGCTCAGTGCATCGCTTCCAGGACGGCTTTTCATGTCCGTGCTAGAATATAGCACAGTGGGTCGGGTAATCAACCGCTCTAAAAACCCAGTTGCCGAAAGGTACAACGCTGAACCTTGAACAATTAAATCTATGCGGTTCTACTGCATTTTCCTAGACTCGGCCTCGCAGTAGGTAAAAGATTTAGAGGAGCTAGGCAAACAGTCCTTTGAAACATATCGTTTCACGCTTCAAAAAGAACTTGAAGCAATTCAACTAGGGTAGGGCATACCCGAAGTCGCTTGGGGAGAGTCCCACCTCTGGGGTAGGCATTGCAAGGTATCTACTTTAAGTGGTCTCGTTGAACCAAGAATCCCCACACCTTTAGGTTGGGGAGTGTCAAAGTATTATCCCGCTCTCCAATCCTGCCGAACGGGGAAAGAGTGGCAAGTCAGAAGCTATGCTATTATCTATTGAAGCGCTGGAATGGGCTAATGCTTAGAGTCAATCGCTCTTGAAAGTTTTAGAGAGAGCGAGTTTAAGTGTTGTTCTCGTCTGGTAACTTACTGACATCATCGCAACTAGCCACATCGGCATGGGGTTTTGGAAAAATTTATTTAGCAGTTCGGAATCCATCACGACATCGCCTAAGTCGATGTCCGGCGATCCCGATGCAATTTCAAACGAGACGCGAATCGTCTTCAGTACGGAGCGAGACATCGACCTCTACGAACTTGAAGAACTCTGCGATGCCGTTGGTTGGGCGCGCCGCCCGCTTAGAAAAGTTAGAAAAGCCCTCCAACATAGTTTTCTTGTGGTTACTATGTGGGAACAGCGGGGCGTAAAGCGTCGTTTGATCGGCTTTTCTCGGGCGACTTCCGATCGCGCTTTTAATGCCACGATTTGGGATGTCGTCGTGCATCCTCAATTCCAGAATCGCGGTCTTGGCAAAGCTTTGATGAAATACACGATCAAAAAGCTGCGTAGCGAAGATATCAGCAATATTACCCTTTTCGCCGACCCTCAAGTTATCGATTTTTATCGCCGCCTTGGTTTTACCTTGGATCCGGAGGGAATTAAAGGGATGTTTTGGTATCCAGATTCTTAAAAGGACGCGATCGCCTTGAGGTCTGAAGCGATCGATCTTGTGTTATGATGGTCGCTGTTATTAATACAGCGGGATGTAGCGCAGCTTGGTAGCGCGCTTGCTTTGGGAGCAAGATGCCGCAGGTTCAAATCCTGTCATCCCGATTTAACATAAAGCCCTAGAACGTTATCACTGTAACGCTTCAAGGGCTTTTTAGCTTGTAGACGAGCCGATTGAGAAAGCTGGGATGAGGGGAGATTTTGGTATTAAAGCGGTATTAAAACCAATAATACCAACTTAGTACCCATGTATTGACTAGCTTTCAGCCCTCTCGCCTTACTGTCTAAATCAGTTCACATGAACGCATATATGTAATCAATATGCAATCAGCAAAGTAGTCCAATTAAGTGGTATCGTCTGTTTTGACACGGATAAGTCAAAATAGACTCAGACAACAAAATGACCAGCGCAGGTAGTTACTGCCACTGGTCACGTAGTTTTATATGTACTCACCCCGATAATACCATGACACAACAACACCAATCGGCGATTGCTGACATTGTTTCACGCTTGTCAATTCAATTGACTCAACTTGAAGCTCAATTGATGGTTGTCACTCACGTTCAAGAACACATTTTAGAAGATTTCAGCGTCTTTGACCTACCATTACTCACTACTGACAATGAGCATCTTTTTTACGACCAATCAGCCTTTGCCAGTGAAATCTTAAAGTGTTATCGCACTTCAATGGAATCCCGACTAAAGGTAATGAACGAACAGGTTAGTTGCCATGTTGGTGTAACCATTTTTTCGTCTCAGGAAGCAGGGTGAAGTTACAGCGTATCTTTTTTTCTTTCGGTTTTGTACGCATAATGGGGAAGGTATGTGTAGAACTAACGTACTGATATTATGCCATAAGTTGTACACGGTAGTACAACCCAACGACAAAACTCTGACGGCAAGGCGTTGCAATGGGGTTGGAGTGATGGAAGGATAGATGATGCAAGTATCCCGACGTAACACACATCATGACAATTGACGTGCATACCCTTGCTGAGGAATTGGGTGTTAGCGCTGAAAGGCTGACAAAGCGACTGGTTCGATTGAGTATTGATAAGTACAGGCAGAGTCCTGAGTGTGTAGTCTTGAGATATCTAAAAAAGGTCAATGAGCCGCAATCGGTAAAGGAAATTACGTTAGGTAGTGGACTAGATGAAAGGACGATTTACCGAGCCTGCGGTGAACTTTATAGTGATGGATTGATTGAGAGTCACGGCGTTAAACCTGTACTGTATTCCCTTGTGGATGATGACACGAACTAGGTTTAGCTTTGGTATGTACAACCGTGTACCGCCTAACGTATTTACGTCGTTCTAGCTTAGTCCCTCCCTCTATTTCTGGATAATTAAATTATTAATTAAATTATTAATTTAATTATCCCCAAAGTAGGGGGGGAGGTGTCCCCTAGGATGACGTTTTATCGTTGTGTATCACCGTGTACAACTCTCAGGAAAGGACTGTCCTTCAGACAAAAGAAAGCGAGGCATAAGTCACCTCACTTTAATGTGTATAAAGCCTTTAAAGGCATTAACTACATAGGCACAATATGAGCAATGCCAGCGTCCCCTAGATAATGCTTTTCAATCATTGCCGTTGAAGTATCGCACCATTTAGCTACGATAGCAGAGCTAATACCTTTAGCTATTTGTTCGCTGATAAATGTGTCTCGACAACAGTAGGGAGTAGTACCGGGCTTAATTGGGTCAACAATCTTGTTCCACGCTCGCCTTGAAAAATCTGAATAACGAATAGGATTACCCTTGGGAGAGAGGAACACTAAGTTATCAGATTGATAACTTTCAGGACAAATGTCCAACAAAAATTGACGCAGTTCCTCATTGCAGGGAAACGTGCGTTTTTTGTTATTTTTACTTCCTTTTGTCTTTATCCATTTTCCATTTTTATTGTATAACCCACCATTAAAAGTAATACGGCTCATGTCCGGCGAAATATCTCCCCAACGCAGTCCTACAGCCTCACCAGGACGGCAACCCGAAAGGAACATGAATTTAACAAAAGGAAGATAGTGACAATATTTTATACCTGTATAGTGTTTGCTGTTATAGTTGCCGCGATGATTCTTAAACTCCTCTAGAATGTATTGCTTTTCTTCTTGAGTAAATGGGTTAGGTTCGGGGTCTTCTTCATATTTATGCTTTAACCCATCTGTTATCCCTTCATAGGGATTTTGTCCTTTCACAATTCCATGCTTGAGTCCCCATTTGAAGGCTGCATTAGTATGGGTCAATACTCGTTTGGTCATGCTTTCCGAGTAATTATCGAGTAACCATTGACGAAATTCTAGCGCTTGGTAAGGCGATTTAATAGGCGACTTTTGAAATTTGTTAGGAAAAGTCTCCGTATAACCAATGTAAGTCGTCTCCTTGATTGTTGGCTTTAAATATCCTAGATAACGGTCGTACAAGTCACCCAGTGTAGTCTCTGGGAACAGCGATTGTACTTTCTCTAAATGAGCCTTCTGTTTGTACTTCTGTTTGTACCGTTCCAGCGTTAAATCAAACTGTCCGAAGTCAATGTCCGTTTGGATAGCTTTGATACGCTTCTCAGCTTCAATACGGTTCTCTGGAGTGTCTTTCAGCCCTAATGCCAGTCGCTTCCGTTTACCGCCAAACAGGGAACGGGGGAAGTTGACCTGTAACGTGCCATTGACTGAAATAACTGAACATTGACCGTGAGGCGACTGCGTTCTGTCTGTTGAATACATAGGAACTAAATCTAAGTAACTACACCCTCATCATACTCTGAATGGTATTAAATTGGTATTATTTACGGTATTAGACCTGGTATTAAAACGCTAAGCTTATATATAGCTTGTTTCCGTTGACTCTATTTGCTTGCTTTGGGAGCAAGATGCCGCAGGTTCAAATCCTGTCATCCCGATTTAACATAAAGCCCTAGAACGTTATCACTGTAACGCTTCAAGGGCTTTTCAGCGTGTAGACGAGCGAAAAATTAAGAGTTAAGCGATCGCGCCTTACTTGTAACACACTTAAATTATGTACTACACTATAGAGGTTTGCCTTTCAATGTGACCTGATTAGTCATGGCTTCCTTTTGGCATCTGCTTAAACCCTATCGACCGTACCGCGCGATCGCGATCGCCAGTATCTTAATGTCCGGTTTCTTCGAGATGGTGGATTTGGTCGTTCCCTACGCGATCGGTCAAATCCTCAACATTCTCTCAAAGCAGCCCATCGATAACCTTTTACAAGCGTTTAACTCAAAAATTGCTGCCTTTCTCAACCTTCCCGATCGCCGTGTTGTAGATTTAGGAGTCTTACTCGCAATTATCTTCATCGTTAATGTTGTCCGCGCGCCCATTCAACTGTGGGTTAGCAGTTGGCATCATTGGGCAATCTCCTTAAAAGCACGCCGCGACCAATCGCAGCAAGTGATGGAGAAAATTCTGACGCTGCCGGTTGAATATTACGACGAAAATAACCCCGGTCGCATTGCCGGACGAGTGGCGCGCGGACTCTCCAACCAAACTTGGACATATCCAGAAATTGCCGGACAGTTAATTCCGAAACTGATGCGCGTGTTGGGAATTTTTGCAATGATTTTGCTGATTGAATGGCGCATCGCGATCGCCTTTGCAATCTCCTTCATTGTTATCCTGTCTTTAACCTTACGCGACCTCAGTCGAATTATCAAACGAGAAGAAAAAATCGATAATTACATCGAAAATACCGAAAGCCGCACGTCCGAAATTATCACCAATATCAAGACCGTAAAAGCATTTGCAAACGAGGCATCCGAACTCAAACGCCAGCAGCAGCGGTTTATTCGCGAATGTAAAGTTGTAATCGATCGCATTCATCGCAGCTACGTTTGGCTCTCGACTAAGCAGCGAACATTGACTCAAATTTGCTTTTTCTTAGTGTTATTTTTTGCTCTAACGGCTACCCTTCGCGGTCAAATCTCCCTCGGACATTTTGCAACAACTTTGACCATTGCTAGCATGGCCTATGCCGAATTAGAGCCGATTGGGATGCTTGCTGAAGTCTTAACTCGCCGCTATGCTTCAATGATACGCCTCTACGAATTTATGGAGCAGTCGGACGGTGGCGATGCAGCCAATTTATCGCCCAATACGCTATCGCCTTACCACTTTACGGGAAAAATCGATCTAATTAATGCGAGCTTTGGGTACAACCCTCACCGTCAGGTTTTGGAGAATATTAATCTCTTAATCGAACCTAATCAAACCGTTGCCTTAGTCGGTCGGTCGGGTTCGGGTAAATCGACATTAGTGAAACTGTTATTCCGCTATTTCGATCCTTCTAGCGGGCAAATTCTCATCGACGGCGAAGACATTCGCACGCTGGATATTACTCGCTATCGCCAACGTTTAGCTATCGTCCATCAAGAAGTCGATATTTTTAACGGAACGCTACTATCTAACCTCAAATACGGCAATCCGCAGGCAAGTTGGGAAGAAGTCGAGGCAGCGTGTAAAATTGCACGGGTGGATGAATTCGTGCGGGAACTGCCTGATGGTTATTCAACCATTGTTGGAGAGCGAGGCGTGCGTTTGTCGGGCGGGCAGCGTCAACGTTTAGGGATTGCGCGTGCGTTGATTGTCAATCCGGATGTGTTGATTTTTGACGAGGCGACTTCGAGCTTAGACTACGAATCGGAACGTCTGATTCAGTTAGCGATGCGATCGATTTACGGAACGCGCACGACGATTATTATCGCTCACCGTTTGAGTACGGTTCGAGAAGCCGATAAGATTGTGGTGTTAGATTCGGGGAGAATACTTGAAGTTGGGAATCATGAGGAGTTATTGAATCAACGGGGAATTTATCATCGCTTGCATTCGTTGCAAGAGACGGGAGAATTAATAGCTTGAAAAATCGCTCGAACTGCTTTTTCTTTAATGGGTAAAGAAAGAGCAGTTATTGTTTGATAGCGAAGATGCGACCGTCGGGGGCAATGGAGTCTTTTAACTTTGCTCCCGTCCAATCGACTGCGGTTAGATTTGCATGGGTAAAATCAGCATAGCGAAAGTCAATATATCTAAATTTCGCGTTTGAGAGGTTTGCGCTGCGGAAAGAGGTCGATCGCCGTGCGACTAATAAACCGACGAGATTGCCTGCTAGCGCCCCCCAAGCTGCTAAGGTTGCGAGAAACCAAATTCCTTGTAAGATTGGCTCGTCGAACCACCATTTAGGAACGAGTTGGGCGATGAAATGTGCGATCGCTTCTTTGCCCCCGAGTAGTAGAAGCGCCCAAAAAGACATAGCACTGGCAATCCCTATCCAAGTGCAGTAAGTCTTCCATTGGTAGCGTTTTAAGCTTCTGGCAGCCAGAAAGACGCAGGCGAGTAGGATGAGGCTACTGAGGCAAGAAACAATGAGGAGATCGAGGGAGAGGGCGGCGGGGAATAATAACTGCAAACTCCGAGCCATTGAAGAGATGGCGGCGATCGCTAGAACGGTAAGTAACGCGATCGCGAGACTGCGCCGCCGATTGAGGCTTAGAGTTAAGGCGGTTAAACTGACAACTAATCCTGCGGTAAAACAACTGAGAACAAAGGGTACGTGCGCCATCCAAAAATCCCAGGAAAGCTCTAGCGGCCCGGTGACGAGTAAGCCCAAGGGAGAACCGAAAAAGAATCCCCACAATAACAGTTGAGCGAGGAGTAAGCCGAAACCCACGGGAATCCACCAAGGGAAAAATTTTTCAATGTTTTGCTGAGAACCTCGCAGCCAGATGTTGGAGGCGCGAGTCAAGTTTGCTCCGTTTAAGTCGGCGCGATCGAAGTTTACTCCCCACAGGTTTGCCGAGCTAAAATTTGCCTGACTCAGATTTGTATTCATAAAGTTAACGCCAATCAGTTTGGCTTGCCTAAAGTCTGCACCTTGGAGATTTGAACCTTGAAAGTTTGCCCCGGTTAAGTCTTTTCCAACAAAAGAAATTCCGCCGATATTATGATTTCTGACTGTTTTTATAACATTGAGTTTTAATAAGATTGAATGAAAAAAAGCAACTAAAAATAGAGAGATTCCGTAAATATACCAATTAATAAAACTTTTCTTTTTAGAATTTGCTATTATCGCCGGAATTAGACCAAAAATCAAGTTAGGAACGAGGAGTAAAGTTCCGATCCCATCAGAAAAACCATTAACAAAAACTCCACCCAAAAATAAGGCAATAATGCTGTAAGGATTGAAACCGTTTAAGAAGGCAGAATGAAGGGTAGCGGGAAAGTATAGATTTAAACCATAGGCATACCAAGCCCAAAAACTGCGTCCGCGATTATAGGCAACAGTGGCAGGAATTAGGGCTAAAAATAAACCCGCAAAAAAATTAAAATGGAGCAGCCGACAAAAAATAATAAATAATAAAAAACCGAAGCCCAATAAAACTAATTCGCCAACTCCGATGAGGGATTCTAATTTGGGCTTTGGGGAAGGGGATAAGGAAGAAGCTTCAAGCGGGCGATCGCGGGTCGGGGAATCTTTATCGCTGAGATTGAATTCGTAAGTCCAAATGGGGGAGAATGAGCCTTCTTGTAGGGATTGCAGCCGAATGATTTCAATGCCTTCGGGGTTAAGTTGGAGCAATCGCTTCTGCATTCCTGCGATCGCAACCTCTTTGTTCAATGCTTTCGGAGATTCAAGCAACAGCAGCAGGCAATCGCGCTCTCGTACTGCTTTGACGGTAACACCTTTGGCGCTAAGCTGGCGATTGAAAAGAGTCGCGATCGCGGATGGATCTCCCTGTCTGGCGAGTTGAACGAGGTCCGAATCGGTCATTGATTACCCTAAACGGTGAGAGAAGCTAGATTAACCATAAAAGCATAGAATCGATCCCCTTCATCGCCTCAATTGTCGAACGAAGGCTGAATTTGAGAAATCTTTAAATAAGTTATTAAATAAGTTTGCAGCTTGCCGATCGACAAATGTTTTATAAACGGTTCCGACAGGGCGCGCTTCACTGTAAATATCGAATCCAGGCTTCCCGAACCTCCGGAGAACCGTACCACAAACGACCGCCGCGCGGCGAGTGCATCACTCCTTCTAGCGTCAAGTTTTCTGCATTTTTGAGGTGCGCCGCAACGATGGGAGTAATGCCATCTCCCCAACAATTGCCAATTCCACAAGTGAGTTTGTAGCTATTGTAAGCCAGCCAATGCTGGCGAAGAGAACCATAAATCGCTTTCCCGGCAACGCAAACATATTTAACCTCCGGATAGAATGCGCCGGGGTAATTATCATTAACAAAGTTGAGATTGCGCCGCGTCCATCGTTCTTGGCTGAGATGGGGCGTACCGAGCGTGATGAGAGTCGCGACGCGATCGCGCGCATTCCAGAGCGTTTCAGTATCGCCGTGAATATTGTAATGCTTCTGACCCAAGTAAATGCGAGCAATCCAGCCCCCCGCCGAATGAGCGACTAAATTAACGCGATCGCTGTTATGCTGCTGCAATAATTGCCCAACCGCGCGATCGATCTGGCGCAAAATCGGCACCATCGAGCGCCCGCCCAGCGTCGGAACCCAACTGCGCGCCAGCAGCGGAACAGTAATTGTCGGAATGCCTAGGGTGTTGAGTTCCCATTCAAGCGGTTTATACTCAGTAGCACTGGCAAAATAGCCCGGTAAAATAACAGTGGGTAACGGCATTAGGTCAAACTCGAAACTCGACAGGCTGAGACTCAATGGGTAGCATCGTACTATATTGCCGCTCCCGTTCGCAGAACCAAGACCCTGCAAAGGGACATTCTATAGCTATTCGCTGGACGCAGAAGAAAACGTGCAAATCGGTACTCTTTACGGTATTAGCGTCGGTCCGGGCGATCCGGAACTGATTACGCTCAAAGGATTGCGACTGCTGAGAACGGCAAGCGCTATTGCCTTCCCCGCAGGAATAAAAGGGAAACCGGGGAAAGCCGAACGAATTATCGCTCCGTGGTCGATCTCGGAGCAAAAAATGCTGCCGTTGAACTTTCCTTACGTCCCCGACTTCGACGTTCTCACCCGCGCTTGGCACGAAGCCGCCGAACAAGTTTGGCAATATCTCGAACGCGGCGAAGATGTTGCCTTTGCTTGCGAAGGCGACATTAGTTTTTATGGAACCTTCGCTTATTTAGCCCAAACGCTGCAACAATTACACCCAGAAGTCGTCATCGAAATCGTTCCAGGCGTATCTTCTCCCTTAGCCGCCGCAGCCACACTCGGTTTGCCCTTAACGGCTCGCGACCAGCGCCTTGCGGTATTGCCTGCCATTTATACAATCGGAGAATTAAAATCGGTCTTGCAATGGGCGGATGTATTGGTCTTGATGAAAGTCAGTTCTGTGTACGAGCAAGTTTGGCAGATTCTACAGGAGTATCGCCTCCTCGATCGCGCTGTTGCGGTGGAAAATGTAACGCTCCCCGAACAAAAGATTTATACTGACCTATGCGATCGCCCAACCCTCAAACTTTCCTATTTTTCCTTGATCGTCGTCCAAGTTCGGGATCCCGTTCTCGCCAACACGGAAATCTCGGACGGAAGACCGTAATATAAAAAGCAATCTTGCCCGATTCCCTCGCTCTCAATTAATTCTTATGTTTAAACTCGGCCTTAGCAGCGTCAGTCCGCCCACCGCCTTTGCTGTGTTAGGTTCCGTTGGCGCTCATGCCTTACTCGGTATCTCTTTGCCCGTACTGCCCCTTTTCTCAAAAGCACCACCCGGCCCTCTCGAAGTTCCCATCGTCGAGTTAAGTCCGGAGGAAATGGCTCGCATTCCTGCCCTACAATCGGCTCCCCCCGTCGCCTTCATCCCGCCGAATGCGACTCAACTCCTGCCCTTACCCCCGAATTTTCAACTCCCCTCCGCCACGCAGCGAGCGACTCCAGCGGCTCCTACCATGCCCGCAACTCCAGCAATTCCAGTAACGCCGAAAGTTACGACTCGCTCCCTACTGCCGACGAGGCCCAGCAGCGAAGCGCCTCCTTATCAATATCCGACCTTCACCAGACCGCAGCGCGTTGTAACTCGCGGTCGCGGCGGACTGCCCCTAACGCCCTCCGTTCCCGTGGGGATGGGTTCGAGGATGGGGCGCACGGTAGCCAGTTCTGAGGGCTTAGCCAGAGGTACTCGCACTGTTGGATCCCGCACGCCAGAGTTTGTCCCCAATCCCAATGCGAATCCGATGGGAACGCTCAGGGACTCGCTTCAACAATCCTTCAATCAAACCCCAGCGCAACCTTTGCCCGTACTTCAAGGACGAGAGAAAGATCATACCAATCCTAATGAAATTGGTCTGGTCAATCCGGCTAATGGTTCGCAAGGTGCAACGCCCGCAACTCCAGCGGTTCCGCTCCCCGTTTTGACACCAGAACGAGGCAATCTCACGCCTCTTAAGCCGTCTGAAACGCCGAATACGCCGGGAAGTCAACCGCAAGAAGCCCGGAACGGCAGCGTTTCTCCTGCCCCGGCAAGCGAGCCTCCCCAAGCTTTGCCAACGCCTCGAGGGACTGAAACCACGCGGACGAATGAAAACCGCGCGCCGCTTCCTCCTTCAGAAAACCGGGTTCGAGAACCGTTAGATCCTCCTAAAGTCACAACTTCTAGCGAGTCCAACGACCCTCGCAACGTCGCGCCGAGCCGCCAGCAGCCAGAAACGCCCGCTCCTCGCCGCCAAGAACGGGAAAACCTCGTTCCTCGCCCCCAAGAGCCAGAAACGCCCGCTCCTCGCCGTCAGGAACGGGAAAGCCTCGTTCCTCGCCGTCAGGAATCCCGCGATCGCGATTCGGCAGAAAATACGCCTCCCCAAAACTCAGATGCTCGTTCTAACCCGCCGAGTTCTCAACCCGAGGTTAAGAAAGACAAACCCGTTGCCTCAGAAAACAACGATACTGCTCCAGCCGAATAAGCAGGCGAATTGTAGGGGGTGTGCGAGAACCATTAGTGTCAACTTAGCGTGAAATCGCCCTCACCCCCAGCCCCTCTCCTAACCCCAGGCTACCGTGTACACACATCTCGATCGCGGAACCGTTTCGGAACATTCCGATGTCTCAAGAGCCGATAGCTCGTTTCTCTTTCTCAATAAGCTTGAGTTGTTAAGAATCAACTCCGAATTGCGAAAGCCTTGCCTAGCAAGGCTTATACAGATTGGGGGTCTCAATTTTCTACTTGTGTGTACACAGTAGCTTTTTAAGGGGGATTTTAGGGGCGCTGTTTTCGAGGTTTTAGGGGCGCGGATTTCGAGGTTTTAGGGGCGCGGATTTCGAGGTCTCCTCGAAATTAAACGCCGCCCCGTCTCGAAAATTGGAGCCGCCCCGTGAGGGATCGACCCAGCTTGCCACTCAACCAATGAGTTGTGTGTACACCGTAGTAACCCCAGGAGAGGGGAGAAATAGAGAATTCCTCCACCCTCGCAATATTTACGGGCTAGGGGCTTGAATTTTGTCAATTTTGCCGGAAGCTCGCATTTTTTAGCGAAACAATGTCGGTTTGAGGGCGCTCAATGTTACCCCCTGGCTCAGTCAAATAACGTTACGAAACGTTGAGCGACAGAAGGGGGTTGCTCCGGTGCGATCGCGATCGCATTAAACTAATTTGAGCCACAAAACATTGAGACTTATTTTATAAAATTACGCTATGTTTCCCGTCCATCGCCCTCGCCGCCTCCGCCAAAGTGACCCCCTGCGCCGCATGGTGCGCGAAAACACCCTCACGGTCAACGATTTGGTCTACCCCCTTTTCGCCGTTCCCGGTGAAAGCGTTGCTAAAGAAGTAAGATCGATGCCGGGAGTGTACCAACTCTCTATCGATAAGATTGTTGAAGAAGCGAAAGAAGTTTACGATCTCGGTATTCCCGCAATTATCCTCTTCGGCATTCCCGCTGATAAAGATGATGAAGCAACCGGCGCTTGGCACGACTGCGGTATCGTCCAAAAAGCAGCAACGGCGGTAAAAGAAGCAGTCCCTAATTTAGTCGTCATTGCCGATACTTGCTTGTGCGAGTATACTCCTCACGGTCACTGCGGTTATTTGCAAGTTGGCGACCTCACCGGGCGCGTTTTGAACGACCCCACTTTAGAATTATTGAAGAAAACTGCTGTTTCCCAAGCGCAAGCAGGGGCAGATATCATTGCGCCTTCCGGAATGATGGATGGGTTCGTACAAGCGATTCGCCAAGGATTGGACGAAGCTGGCTTTGAGAATACGCCAATTCTTTCCTACGCGGCAAAATATGCTTCAGCTTATTATGGCCCATTCCGGGATGCGGCAGAATCTGCGCCGCAATTTGGCGATCGCCGCACCTACCAAATGGATCCCGCTAACGGCACTGAAGCGATTAAGGAAGTCCAACTCGATATCGCAGAAGGCGCGGATATGCTCATGGTTAAGCCCGCTTTGGCTTATATGGATATCATTTGGCGCGTGAAAGAAGTCACGCAACTTCCGGTTGCTGCTTATAACGTTTCGGGCGAATATGCAATGGTGAAAGCAGCCGCGCTTAACGGTTGGATTGACGAACAGCGCGTCGTGCTGGAAACTTTAGTCGGCTTCAAGCGCGCCGGGACGGATTTAATCTTGACATATCACGCAAAAGATGCTGCGCGCTGGTTGCAAGCTTAAGGATGGGGTACGGGAGTTCAGCATTGGTCATTAGCCTCAATTTAAGGTAAAAGGTATAGCCCGCCAAATGTAGGGACGTTCAATTGAACGTCCCTACCGTTGAAATGGGTTAACGAGCGAGCGTGAATTTAACATTTCAAGAGCCATTGTTGGCCACCTTTAATCCCTCTATAAGGGCTTAAGGCAGTCTCGCCGCTTACCGCTCGATTCGATCGCATAAATCTATCAAATCGGCTTCCCCAAGAGCGAGAAAGCCGATCGCATACTACAACAGCGATCGCCGTTCTAAATAATAAGATTCTCGAACTCGGTTCGCCGCCTCGGTTGCTTTTTCTGTCGAAGCGAGAGTTTCCGAGCGGCTTTCAGAAATGGGCGCGAGCGTTTCAGGCTTTTCGGGCTTCCGGCTGTCGAGAAAATGTTTGTATAATGGGATAAAAAACATAGCCTGTTACCTCCACAGGATTCCCCAATCTCTTTGCAACACAAAAAATACAAGCCGTTAAGTGTAGGGGGATTTATCTTAACGGCAACCTTTGTAGTTTTCGCTTGTACAAAACTTCTACAACCTGGGGACGCGATATTCCCGAAAGAGCGATCGCCGTTTTTCCAGTTTTATCTAAAACCTTTTATAAAACCCCTTCTAAAACCCTAAAACAATGAACATTTTAAAATTGCTCGCGCTCAAAACCCTTCAGTTTGTTTTGTTGACGTTACTGTTCGTTCTGCCTGCATCGGGCATCGCGCTAGCCGAAGAAACTGCCTCCCCTCAAGCGCCGCCCGATAAGACCGTTGAGGAGGTTGTGCCGCTAAAACCCACTAATGAGTTGCCCACTCGACCGGAAATAGCGCCAAAAGAAGAAAACAAACCGCTAGCTACACCTTCAACTCGCCGTCCTACCGCGCGTCCTTACGATTACAACGCGATCGATCGCTTTACGACTGAATTGTATGGTGAGGGAGAGGGAAATTAATGCAATTTGAGTCCCCTCGCCTTCTCACAAAGGAGTTGCGGGTAGGGATTTCGGGGGGGCAGAAAAAGGACTGTAGCCCCCCTGACCGACCTCGAACTGGGCCATCATGGCGTGGTCTTCGTGAACCAGGTTGTGACAGTGCATCATGTAGCGACCGATTTGGGGACCAAATTTGCCAATGACCTGCACGGTTTGAAATTCGCCAACATAAAAGACATCTTTCCAACCGATTTCGTAAGGACGCGGACTGCTGCCGTTGCGGGCGAGAAGCTGCATATCGAGCAAATGAATATGGATGGGGTGGAACCATCCTCCCGTCGAAACCAGGTTCCAAATTTCGATATCTCCATAGTTCGGGTTAGCTTCGCTGCGATTTTTATTCCAGGTTCTACCGTTAATCGTCCAGTTGTTGATGTTGCGTTCCAAGCGAAAAGTTCGAGTTCGCACGGCTAGGGCGGGATCGATGGGTTTGAAGTCGCGCAGAACGGCAGGAATGGTACTATCATCGCTTTCGCGGCGCACGACTTCAAAGCGCATAAGCTCTTGGGTGTTGCTGCTGTAATCGACACTGAGGGGTACGCCGAGGTTACGCAGGACGATTTGCGTTCCGACGGGATATTTAGAGAAGTCAATGATGAATTCGTAACGTTCTGCGGGAAAAATCTCGAAATTTTTGGTTTTAAGCGGCGTACCGCGCAATCCTGCGTCGGTTCCGATGACAATAAGGTCGTCTCCGGTACTGAGGGCGAGTTGATAGCCTCGGCTTACGGAAGCGTTGAGGAGGCGGAAGCGATATTTGCGGTTGGCAACTTCCATATGCGGCCAAGGTACGCCGTTGACGAGAATGATGTCGCCGAAGAGACCTTTTTGTCCGCGATCGTCGAAGATGAAGGAGCCATCGGTAGCAAAACGTTTGTCCTGAAGAATGAGAGGGACATCGTATTCGCCTTGGGGGAGATTTAATTGGGTCAGTTCGTAGTCGTCTTCGACGATATACATTCCCGCCAAACCCATGTAGGCATTGCGCGAAGTGAGGTCTATTGCGTGGTCGTGATACCAGAGGGTCGCAGGGCGCTCGTTTGGATAGATATAGTCTTTATATTGACCGGGCGCGGTTAAGTCTTCGGCGTAGCCGTCGTATTGGGGCAGGGAAGCCATTCCGTGGAGGTGGACGGAGGTTTTGATGGGTCTGCCTTGAGGATCGGTGCCGAGTTGATTGATGAAGCGGATGATGGACTGACGGCCGCCGAGATCGCGTTTTCCGCCTTTTTGACGGATAAGCGGCCCGGGAGTCATGCCGTTATACCCCCAAATTTCTGTGGTTTTCCCGGGCAGAATTTCGACCCGAGACTTCTGCATGGTTATCTCGTAGTAGTCTGTGGTGTCGTCGCTGCGGACGGGTTGCAGAAGAGGCGGTCGGCGGAAGGGAAGGTCGAATCGCTTAACTTGCGGGCTAAATTGGGCTTGTGCTGGGGGTTGATAGCCAAAGGGTAAGAGTAACCCGCCGCCGCCGACAATGCCGAGTCGAATTGCTTCTCGTCTGGTTAGTTTCATATTGGCCTCGAGCGAAATGCGCTCTTTTGCGAATTGAATATTCCCGAAAGGCGTGCAAATTTGTTCGAGAATCCAGAAGCCGAGGGTTTTACGCGATCGGGATGCTTAATCCTAACAATTGCATAACCAAACACCGCAAGAGGCTGTAGCAATTCTTTATTTCACCCGTCCCCCCGTCTCCGGTACACTGAGTCTCGACTTCGCTCGACTGCCGCGAAGTCGAAGTGCCGTCTCCCCGTCAGCCTTAACTTAGGTCATTCAACCGGATTTTAGATTAAGGGTTGTCTTTGCAGAACGCGATCGCTAAAAACAGCGTTTCCTCAATTTTCTGGCGCGTCTCTTTGCTAACATCGCACTCGCTGTTGAGACATTGCATTAAGAGTTTATTTGCCTCCCAATAATCCATAAGTAACGCTCTTTGTTCATCGCTAAACTTCCAATTGTGACCTATATTGCGATGTTGAATCATTACTCGTCTAAGGTTTATATTCCAGTTTTGACTATTTTCTATCCACCAATCGCTAGAAATTGTCTTTCTTTCGTCTGGAAGTTGTTCATTTAATTGTTTTAGCTTTTCATGCAAGATTTTCCCTGACTTCGAGAGGTGTAAACAATGATATAAGTCTGAAATTATTTCGCTGTGAACATTTCTCAAATGCTGATTGAATCCCGGATAGGTTGCGTGAAATATAGATTTTTCATGAAATCTTCCCGACAGATATATTGAGCGAGAGAGCAACCGAAGTAAATTTGAGTCAAGAGATAAAGAAGGTTCTAAATATATGTATACTAAACTGTAATTCATGGCAGAAAAAGATCGTGGGTACGGTAAAAAACTGGATATACCCAAGGGAGTAAATAAGTATTGATACAAGTAAGTATAAATATAAAAAGAACGAGTACGAGATAAATCGTTTTCAATCTTAAACTTCAACAGATTTGACACTTTTTCCACCATTTCAGGCGTATAACTCACCTTAACCGATCGCGCTTTTTCCATCCCCCAAGTCAACCACTCTTGAATCTTCTCATCCCCCGCCACCATTGCATCTGCGCGTTCCTTCATCAACAGTAATAAACGGTCTGCCTTCGGTGACATCGCCGCTGCCAACAGAAAAACCTCCTGCCAGCGTGGTTCTGTCAAATGTACCGTTAATTCCTGCAACTTCTCTAGTGCAGACTGTTGCACGGTCACAATCTCTCGCGCGGCAAAATACTCGTGAAAAGTCAGGTGAGAAAAGGAATAAATTCCCTTTGCTCGCTCCACTAACAGACCGTGTTGCGCCTCAATCGACCGCAACACCTTTTCGCTGTCGAGTTGCAACGCTTCTTCGTCATCAGCCGCCCCCGGTAAATTGCGAATATACTCGACAATTTCTCGTTCCGCTCGCTCCTGCTTGAAAAAATAATCGCTCTCTACAAACGTCGTCCAAGCCAGTTGACTCAACAAATCTTCCTTGCGCCCCAGCGAAAGTTTTTTATAAGGATTGTTGCGCTTGATGCCTCGCTCTGCATCCCATTTTTTCAGCAGCGCATCGACTCCTTCTTTATACAAATTCGCCCGATTTTCTGAGAAATCTCCCGACTCTTCAAATACCAAACAGAGCAGCGTCAATAGCAGTGGATCTGTTGCCAACTTCTTAACCGCTTCTTGTCCATTTAGCCGTTCAAGAAACTTTTCCGATCGCACTTGTTTGTCTTTGAACCAGTTGTTCGCGAACGTCGCAATCTGCTCGTCGTCAAAATCGGCAATTTCAACCTCTGTAAACTTTTCAAAGATATATTCTTTTGCAGCAATGCGACAGGTTAAAATAACCCGGTTGTTGGGATAGTCATAGCAAAAATTGTCAATCTCTTTGAGAACGCGACTGCTATCTTCCTCTCTGACCTCATCCAAACCATCCAATAAAACTAGAGTAAAATTTGCTTTTAAAATATTCTTTAATCGTTCTGGAGTGACCGCAGATTGAAAGCGAGTCGCAATATAATCGAGTAAATTCGGACTATTCTGAGCTTCCGCAAAATCTTTTAACGTCACAAAAAAGGGAACGCATTCTTGACAAAATTTTCCGTCAAGGCAATGAATGGCAAGAAATTTTAGAAACGTGGTTTTCCCGGCTCCCGGTTTTCCTAAAATCAGCAAGTGAGGATAATCTTTGACCGCTGTTAATGCAGGGACTCGCTTTTCTTTAACTTGACTCAATCCCCACCGATTAAAATCATCGTCAAAATTAAAGTTTTCCAATAATTCATTGATATTTTTGCGGCGGCTTGCCGTAATTTTTTCGAGAATATTAACGTCGGTATAAATTTCATTCAATCCTATCGGGTGCGTCATATCGAGAATCCGCATTTTTCCGCAACGCTCTCGAATCTGCTCGCTTATCGCTGCCCGCACTTCCCGGACAATAACGTCTGTTTCTTCTTCTGTTTCATCGTGTGAAGGTTTTTCGATAATTTCCTGCCAATCTAACTCTAACCAATCGCAAATTTTAATCAAGTTATTGCGAACAATTGGCTTCCGAGCAAAAAAGTTAGTGACTGTACTGCGGCTGATTAGCAAGCTTTCTGCTAGCACAGTTTTAGAAATCCTTTGTCGTTCGAGGGCGCGTTCGGCTTTTTTAATTCCTTCTTCCGAAGCAACGAGCGAGCGTCCAGTCATAGTTAGGTGAATGAAGCGATCGCGTCCAATTGTAGCCTGTTTCTCAAAATGCCGGTAGGGATATAGCAGCGTTCATTCGCGTCAACTTATGGTGAAACGCTTAGCCCGCCAGGAACTCAAGTTCCTGGCTAATAGCTGAAACCCGTTGAAACGGGTTGGATACATTGGTATTAAGGTGAAACACTTAGCCCGCCAAGAACTCAAGTTCTTGGCTAATAGCTGAAACCCGTTGAAACGGGTTGGATACATCTAAATTTACCAATCCTATAAAGAGGACTTGAGTGATTAACCTTGGGTTGAACCCAAGGCGGGCTGTGCGAGCAGGTTTAAGCTTAAGTTGACACCAATGAGTAGTGCTATGCCCTCGGCATTGTACTTAATTTTTAATTTTTAATTTTTAAAAGTCATGCAACTCGGGCGCAAACTCGGGCATGAAAACCAGCAGCCCTTTTTTAGAGTGAGAAGACAACGAACTCAAAGGGAACAAGCAATGGAGAATATTCTGTTTTTATTCGGTTGGTGGGCTGTCCAAAAGATTGCTGATGCTGTCTTCGCTAAAGTCCTGGAAAAAGCGCTTAGCGATGAAAATTTGAAGCGTTGGACTAGCGCATCCAAGCGTCAAGTTTTAGCGTTTTACTTAACTTATTTGTTGCGAACTCAGCCCTTGCAAAGCTCGCAGCAACAAACACAGAATGAGGAGGCTTAAGGTAATGCCTAAAAAAACAATGCACTAAATGCGATATAAGTCAACCACCCGGCAATGAGGAGGAAGAGGGGGGTTGCGATCGCGGCGACGGATTCAGGTAAGTTATTAATCTGGGTGCAACCGTGGTACAAAATCAGAACGGTATAGCTACTCCCTAACACAGTCAGGGCGACAGCTACGGGCAATCCCCACTGCGTCGAAAAGGCACTCGCCAGCGCTAAGAATCCTGTCGGAAGTACGGTTAACCCCGCGACAAAGATATCTCCCGCCCAACTGCCGGAACGCCGCCAGCTAAATCGCGCGATCGCGCCCAGAACAGTCAGCGCTAAAAAGGGAACCAGTCCAACCAACAGCAAATCGAAGAAGGAATAAATAAACCACTTGCGCCAGCCCCAAAACGCCCCCGTAATGAAGGCACAATTCGCGATCGCGGCGAACACCGTCCCCACTGCCACCGCCTCACCGCGATCCAAGCGCAGATAGGCGTTCAGCAAGCCCCCGTTCGGATTGCGCGCCACATCCCATAAGGTTAACAGCGTCATCCCAGCAATCCGACTCGCTCCAAAAAAACCGTCTCCGAGTGGGTTTTCGCCCCAACGCCAGCGTTGCTTTTTCAACCGCCGCAAGCTATCCCGCGCCAGCTTGTAGCCGCTGCCATCGCCTTGCGCTTGGAACATCGCGATCGCGGTTTGCCAATCCTTCACTGCCATTGCCATCTCGTTGAGATCGTGATGGGCTACGCCGCGATGATAATACGCTTGACCATCATCCGGTTCTATAGCGATCGCTTGATTGTAAGCTTCGATCGCGGACTGAGTATAACCCAGCCGATAGCGGGCGCGACCTTGATAATAGTAAGCATCGCTATAATTGGGATCGATAGCGAGGGCGAGGCGGCAATCTTCCAACGCGCCGCGATCGTCGCCCAGCTTGTGGCGTACTTCTGCCCGTTTGAGGTAGGCTTCGACAAAATTGGGATTGAGGCGAATGGCGCGATCGTACTGCGCGATCGCACCCCGATAGTTTTTCTCTAAGATTTTCTTCGCACCCCGCACGTAAAAATCGTAAGCATTGGGCGCTGAATCTCGCGGTTCCGGAGTGCCGGTGCGATCGTACAATTGACGCTGAGCCAGATCCGAAAGCACTTCATACGCTTCGCAAATCCGTTTAAACTCTGCCTCCGCTTCGGGATTATCCGGATGCAAATCGGGATGATACTGACGCGCTAACTTCCGAAATGCGGCCTTAATTTCCTCCAGATTAGCTCGGTGCGAAATGCGGAGAATTTGATAGTAATCTTGATTCACTGCCCGCTGTTTGCCAAATACACCTTCAACTCTTCTTCACCCTTCACCGTTCATTATTCATTGCTCACTATTCATCATTCATTATTCATTATTCATTCTTTCGGCAATTCGTACTGCCCGACAATTCGCTTTGCATATTCCGGAACGTGCGCTTCGAGCTTTTCGGGATGATTGCGCCGCACGTAAAGATAATTGCGCGTAAAATGAGAATCAATCGAAAAACGGGCGTATTCCAAACCCTGCGGCCCGATTTTATCAATAACCACACCCATTAACTTCGCCGCCCACATCGGTAACGTCACGCCCGCATCGTAAGCCGGGATTCCCTGTTGAACGGCAGCTTGACGTTTGCCCTTAGAAAAAACCGGCTGCGTGTTGAGTTGTTCGTTCACTAAATCCAGCATTTCTTGCCCGGTTTCGTTGCGAACCACAATCCACTGCCAGCCGAAGGGCGCGCCCATATAGCCCACGACTAAATCGGCGAGGGAGTTGACATAATCGAAGCAACTTAAACAGGAAGGCGCGAAGATATCTTTTAACTTTTTAGTATTCAAACCGAAGAAGGGAACGGTTTCGATCGAACCGTCCTCGTGTTTGAAATGAATGCGGAAATCTTGCATGAATTCATAATGCACCACTGTTTCCGGCGATCGGCTGGTGGTTTCGAGGAATTTTTGCAATCCGGCGCGAGAAACATTATCAACGCAGGGCGTACCCAGCACGTAGAGTTTTTCGAGTCCTAATTCTTTCTCCACTGCGCGCAGGGCTTGAATTTGACAGCCAACGCCGATAACAAGCAAGCGTTTTAGCCCCGACTGTTCGATCTGTTCGAGGACGGAAAGATTGGGGGAGAGGGTGGGTTTATTGACGCGCGCGGCGAGGACTTCTTCGGGAGTGCGGGCAATAACTGGCATCGGCTGAAAGCGATCTTCGGCGGTATTCTGGACGCAGACTACGCCCTCGACTAAGCCGCGATTCAGCATTTCGCAGGCAATGGTGCTGACAATTCCCGTCCACTGCGCGCCTTCAATCGGTTCCTTTTTTTGGGCTGCCATCATGCTTTGATGAACTCCGAAGTACCAATCGTCTTGGTTTTCTAGATCGCGCGATCGCCCGTGAGTTTGTTCCTCCAGTTCGGCGATTTGCTGGTTGAGAAAAGCGCAGGCATCCTTGACATAATGGATATAATATGTATCGCACAGCCCGCATTCGCTACAGAGTTCTTTCGCAGGGCGGCGACTGTCCGCTTTCAAGGCTTTGGATTTGAGGTGTTTGCGCGTCGGGGCTGAAGTCATGGGTTCGAGCAGTAGAGTTTTAAAGAGGGAGTGCTGTTGTCAGAGTAGCAAAGAATATGGATACAAGCGTGCCAGAGTTCAAAGAAGGGCAGATGCGATCGTACCGAATGCGCCCAAACGAGTCGGGTTCGACGGTGTTGATTAACAAAATTCACCTTTTCTCAACCACCTGAACTTCAGTAACGGGCATTTCCAACCAAATACCCAGTTCGTTCGCCAACCATTCCGCTTCGCCTTGGGATAACCAAAAGGTTCGATTGCCGACTAAAAAGTCATCTTTGTTTGAATAACTCGTCACCAATTTGATGTGATAAAAATTGTCTTTATGGACTAACTGTACTTTTCTGATATTAGCGGAAAATGCTTGTTTTAGGCAAATAGATTCCCGCTCTTTATCTTGAAATTGTCTCCAAAGAAAAATCTCATTTTTATCAATTTTTAAGACAATATAGCTTGATTCAATACTACTTTTTCGGTCTTGCAAAATACTTCTAAAAATTGCGAAAATTCCGATTACATTAAAAAAGCTTGCTAAAGATGGCTGGTCTATATTATTCAGAATCGGAGCTAATACCAAAAATCCTAAAAATAGACCAATACTGACCCCGGAAAACCTAAAAAAATCTGGTGCAGTAATGCTAATCTCTTCAGGCTCTTTTTTGATAAAGCACCGAGCAGAGTCCGGACGAGCAAATGGCTTTAGGTTACTTGCAAGCGTTTTAGTAAGGGGAGATAATTGTTCTGAAGTCTCCCTAAATTGGGGATTATTTAAAGCTTGAAGCGCTTCCTTGGCACTAGCAAATCGTTGGGAAGGGGTTGATTGTACCATCCGCCAAAGCCAATGGGTAAATTGAGCCGATAATTGAGTGGATTGCTGAAAATCCAGTCGTAAGTCATCGGTCATGAACTCGGCGGGATGTTGTCCCGTTGCGAGATAAATGATTGTTGCCCCTAAACTGTATAAATCGGAGAGTTGGGTCGCGCGTCCGCCAAACTGTTCGGGAGGCATATAACCATAAGTCCCGACAATAGTCATTGTTCCCGAATGAATTGCGGTTTGCACCGAGCCAAAATCGACGAGATACACTTTTCCGGGACTATTGCCGGTGCGCCCCGCTACGCGGTTCCCTGCGGGATCGCCGAGTAAGATATTACTGGGTTTAAGATCGCGGTGAATGACGGGCGGTTTGCGATCGTGGAGGTAGCTTAAAATCTCCAGTAATTCCTTAGCAATGGCTTTTAATTCTGCCTCGCTAAAACTGCGCCCGCTTTGAATCCAATCTTGGAGCGATCGCGCTTCGATATAATTTTGGACTAAGGCAAACCCTTTACCCAACTCCGTCTCAATTTCAAAAGAATCAAGATACTGCGGGATTGAGGAGTGTTCGAGAACTTTTAAGGTTTCTGCTTCTCGCTCGAACAGTTTGAGATCGTCCCAGGTGAAGTCGGGACCGAACAAGAGTAACTTGATGATAACGGTGGCCTGGGTTTGCAGATCCTTGGCTAAAAAGGTTCGCCGTCCGGTTTTGCGACTGAGGAGGGATTGAATTCGATAGCGATCGCGCAATACTCGATTAATCAGTTGCTCCATTGCTCTTAAAGCGCAAAATAAGTTGTATCGCTTTTCCCCTTTCTATTCTATCCTCACTTTCTCATGCCACTTTAAATTTGTCTCAAAATCGTTAATTGTTCGTTATTCAGGATTTTCCCGTCTTCCCTTTCCCCGTCAATCTTCAATTCGCGATCGCAACTCGACCAATTCTTCTGGCGGTGGCATGGGGATTTTTTCAGGATTGAATAAGTCCACCATACTTTTAATAAAACCGGCAATGGGAACGGCTATCACTAAGCCGAGAAAGCCAGCAATCTTAGCCGCAATTAACAGAGAAATCAGAATCCAAACGGGATTGAGTCCAATAAATCCACCTAGAAGACGGGGCGCGATCGCGTTTTCAATCGCTTGTTCGACGGCTAGGGCAATGATGAAGACTTTACCGCCCAACCAGATACTATTTAAGCCAACTAAAATACTAATTAACAAGATTCCAGAAACGCCACCAAAAGGAATTAAGGCAAAAATCCCCTCAATGATTCCAAATAGCAGTCCGAAAGGAACTTGCAGTAGCAGCAGTGTAAGGGTGATACTTACGCCGATAATGGCAGCGAGTGTCGCTTGCCCAACATAGTAGTTATGAAAGTTTTGTCCGAGAGATTCGCGAACGCGATCGCGAAATTTAGCCGGAAAGATCGAAAATAATCCATCCCATAACTCTGCGCCATGCAGCAGCATATAAAAGGTCAGAACTAAGGTTAAAACAAGATCTAAAACTCGTCCGATCGCCGAAACAAGTCCGCCCAATAAGTGACCGCTGACATCTTGCAATTGCGACGATAACCGTTCTAAAGATTGAGCCGTCAAACTACCGACATTACTAATGAGTCGATATTGGGCTGCCCATTTTTCAAATCCTTGCAGTTGCAAGCGCGCGGATTCCAACCACGAGGGCAGACGCTCTAGGAAAGTATTGCCTTGATCGATCGCGATCGGAACCAGGGTTACGCCTAAAATTGCTAATACTATAATTAAACCCAGCAACACGAGCAAAATCGCTATAGGCCGTTTGAGTCGATAGCGCTCTAACAGTTTTACCGGATAGTCTAAAATAAACGAGAGTAGGGTTGCCGCGACGACGACGTTAATGAGCGATTGAAAATACTGAAGAATTAATAATAAAATCCAGCCATTTAGTGCTAGCAAAGGGAGAAACAATCCCACAATAAACCACTGCACAAACCTTCGTATTGTTCCTTTCATTTCCCGTCTAACCTAAGTTAAGCTGTCAATTGCGCAAATTGGATTTGCATTTACAATATTATCGCTTCTACAGTTTACTGGGGGATTGGCGCGGTAAATTGGCTCGGAAGCGCGATCGCTCGGACGAGGTGACAAGCAAGCGTGTTACAAGAATGGGGAACCCGTCAATCAACCCATTAATTCTCATTTAAAAAAGTCTTAGGCTTGACATTATACAATAATTTTTTTTAATGACGCTTGCTTTAAAAACGTTTTCTGAGGGTAAAAACGACACTCGATACGAAAAAGATTATCGCGATCGCAACGCCAATCGAGGGCCACTCGAAACCTCGCTCTGAGGAGGTGGGAGTTTTCACAATGATAGCCGTTGTCGGCGAAACTTCAGTACGAGAACTCGGACTAACGGTAACGGGATAACTTAACCGAAAAGCCTGAAATTCTCCCGCTTTTTTTGGCGTTCCTTTCAATTCCACTTGGTAGAGTCCGGCAGTCGGAAACTCGAAACTTGCTGCTGGAATGCTACGATAGCGCTCGACATCGATCGCGCTTAAATTAGGCTCGATAATCTTCTTAAACGGCGTTGTCGAGCTATCGTAAACTGTTAACTGACAATTACACGCTTCGAGGGGAATCGGTTCGCCGCCCCGATGCGTCAGCGCGAACCAAACGCGGGCTGTTTCTCCGGCGCGCGGTTGATGGTTGGGTTCGAGGTGAAAGGTTGCCCCGACATCGGCATCCGTTTCAATGTTATGGGCGATACGATCGCGATTCAAAAAACTCTTATAATCAATGACAATTGTCATTTTAATGCTCTCTCTTTTAGCAATTAAAAATTACCTTTTACTTTTTATAATTTAGCCTTTAAAACTCATGATTTATCTTTGACGACTTGTCATTTGTTGCTCATCCTTTATAATGCTTTATTTATAACTCATAATTGATGATTTATCGTGTTAGATTTATCGCTTTTAGTCGCATTAGGATTTTTAGGAAGTTTTGGGCATTGCGTGGGAATGTGCGGCCCCTTGGCGGTCGCTTTCTCGCTCTCAAATGAAACTTCCCAATCGTCCAACGGGTTGCAAAACTTACGATTTCATCTCCTCCTTAATAGCAGTCGTCTTTTGAGTTATGCAGTCGTGGGTGCAATTTTAGGGGGGGTGAGTGGCGCGATCGCAACGGGGGGACAACTGGCAGGAGTTGGGAGCAGTTTTCGGCAAGGAATCGCGATTTTGACGGGTTTAATGCTGATTTGGTTTGCTTTAGTGCAGCTTGCGCCCAATTTCTTACCCCGTCTCCCTTTTTTGCACCCCGGACGCGGATTGTGGCATCAAGGTTTAGGGGGAATGCTAACCGGGCTATCGGGCGGGCAGCAATGGTGGACTCCTGCTGTTTTAGGCGCACTTTGGGGATTGATGCCCTGCGGTTTTCTGTATGCGGCTCAAATTAAAGCGGCGGCGACGGGGAGTTGGTTTTTAGGAGCGCTAACAATGTTGGGGTTTGGGCTGGGAACGCTGCCGACAATGGTAGGAGCGGGGCTTTCAGCTTCGCACTTCAGTGCCGCCCGCCGCAGTCAGTTGTTTCGGTTGGGGGGCTGGATAACGCTAGCGATTGGCTGCCTCACCTTATTCCGCAGCGATGTCATGCTTGATTATACGGGTCATGCTGCCCTGTTGCTGCTAGCCCTGGCCTTAAGCGCGCGTCCGATCGCGGGATTTTGGGCTGCACCGCTCCGATACCGCCGCGCGATTGGCGTGGGGGCTTTCATCCTCGCTGCGGCGCATACGGGGCAGATGATGGAACATTCATTAAATTGGAATTTCGAGGCGATCGCGTTTCTGTTGCCGGAGCATCGTTGGGCATTATTATCCGGCGCGATCGCGTTGTTACTTTTAACTCCCCTCGCTCTGACCAGTTTCGACTATTGGCAGCGAATTTTGGGGCGTTACTGGCGGCGCTTGCACTTGCTTGCCGTGCCTGCTTTCCTACTCGCCGCACTCCATACGGTTTTCTTTGGTTCGAGTTATTGGGGCGCTCTGGATGGCGGATGGCAGAATTCTCTCCACGCCTACAGTCTTGGGGCGATCGCGCTCCTCATTCTGGCGCTGCGATCGCCGCTTGTTTGGTCGCTTTTCTCTCTAGCTCGGTTTTACCGCAAACCCGGAAATTAAGTAATTTCGCGGATAACGGGTTCTCCGTCTTTAATTTCGCCCACCAAAATCACATCGGCAACGCCAACAAACAAGCCATTTTCTAATACGCCAGGAATGTTATTCAGCGTCTTTTCCAATTCGGCGGGATTATCGATGTTATCAAATTTAACATCGATTACTAAATTTCCCTGATCCGTCACGACCGGGCCTGCTTTTTTCACGCCCATGCGCAATTCCGGCTTGCCGCCCAGTTTCTCGATCGCGCGCGTTACCGGCGCAACCGCCATCGGAATCACTTCTACCGGCAGTAAAAAGGTCGAGCCTAATTTATCGACCAACTTACCGCCATCCACCACCACGATAAACTCTTCGGCGAGGCAGTCTACTACTTTCTCGCGGGTGTGGGCTGCACCGCCGCCTTTAATCAAGTTTTTGTTCGGATCGACTTCATCGGCCCCGTCGATGGCAATATCGATGCGATCGATCGCGTCGAGGGTGACTAGGGGAATACCGTACTTCTTCGCTAAAACTTCCGCTTGAAAGGAAGTTGGAACCCCGACAATATCTTTTAATTCTCCTGAAGCGAGCCGCTCGCCCAAATACTCAATGGCGTAAGCTGTGGTCGATCCCGTTCCCAAACCAACAATCGACCCGGAGCGAACTTTTGCCGCCGCCGCTTTGCCGACTTCTTGTTTCATTACAATTACCGGATCCGTTTCCCCTGACACGCTGACCTCTCCTTAAACTTTGCAATCGATCGAGTTAAAATTGGCGCGCCAAATCCTCCCAATCGGTTTTGACGCGAAAGTCTTTGATTCCTCTATTTGAGGACGAGAAAAAAGCATCGCACAGCAGAAAATCTCGCCGACTTTCTCCCGTCATCCTCCGGTTTTAGCTATTCGTCGCTTGAGCGCTGAGCATCTCTTTCAATTTAGCTAACTCGTCTGCCCAACGCGGATCGGGTTGAACGCCTCCCGCATTCGCTGTCGAGGTACTGCTGCTGCTGCTGCTGCGATCGTTGCGCTTGGCTTTGTTGCCGCGATCGCTGCGCTTGCTCGACCCACTGCTGCCGACGTTCGTAATCGGTTTCGGTGCGCTCTCGCTTGTTTCGTCGCCCCCTTCCGGTTTCGACTTCGCACGCGGGAGGGCTTTTTCGATCTTCAGGGTCGTATCCATAAAGGCTTGACCGTTATGCTTTTCGATTAGCTCGTTAGCCATCTCATCAGTCGGAACCGTGACAAAGGCAAAACCTCTACACTTCCCCGTTTTCCGGTCTTTGATCACCTTGGTGGAGACTGCATCCCCAGCGTCGGCGAATACCGCCTGTAAATCCTTGCGCTCGATGGGTTCTTTGGGTAAATTGCCCACATATAGCCGAATAGACATCTTGAGAATTACCTCCGGATTGTTATGAAATCAAAACTTGACAGGCTGGCTCGGGGCGGCTTGATGCAAAATCTATTACGACTCAAAGTGCAAATTCTCAATTCATCGAACAATTTAGTTCGCCTTCCCCTGCGCTCGCCAACTGCTCTCTCTTCCTGCGGCGATTTAAATCTTTGCTTCAGCAAACCGCTCTTTCCTCATACGACGTTAATTTGACGTTCTCTTGGATTGGAACTGCTCGAACTACTTGTAGAGCTACACAGGTCTCACCGCCGTTGCCGAGCGAGCATTACAACAGGTTTAAACCCTTTACAAACTTATCACGCTCCGAGCATTTTTACACAAAATCAGCGAGTTTGTGGCCCTCGAGCGAGCTTACTTCCAGGGAAAGTTGACACAATTTGTTCGCTCCGAGCTTTTTCCGCCTGCTGCAATTGGTACAACTACCAGCGAACGAGATTTCCCTCGTCCTTTCGGATTTTCTCCCCCTGTCGAAAGAAGGATGGCACTTTTGTCAAACGTTTGTTATATTTCTTCATAAGCTAGATCGAAGTCGAAGTTCTCCCGAACCGGAAAGCCTCCAAGATCGGCTTATTGCTTCCATTCTGTCCTGTTGTTTGTTTCGTTTGGAGATTGGGTAATTATGTTTCAACCGTCAGACTTCACTTTAGAGCAACAATTCAGCATCCGTTCCTTTGAGACTCAGGTTCAGCAGATGAGTCGCGAGCAAGCTCAGGATTTCCTGGTCAAGCTCTACGAACAAATGCTCGCTCGTGAGAATATGTACAAATCTTTCCTCAAGCATGAATGGGGCTTAGATACTCCCTGGCAGGCTCAGTAATGAGTCCGCAATTGCTGCGGTTGCCTCTTTCTTTAGCTAAGTTCCCGAAGACGGAAAGAAGCTGAGGATGCTGGGGTACCCTAGCGAGAGTCTCAATGCTGTTGGTTCGCTCCACTAGCGGCTATCCTCACACGATTGGATTATTTTTTATTTTTACTTCAGGTCCCGGCTTAGCGATAAGCTGTTATGAGTTTTTTCCTAAACTAACGCCTCACTTAACCCTTCTGTGCGTAATTATTAAGCAGCAACTTTGCTAGGGTGCGAGCGATCGCGCTCGAAAACTCGGTCAATCGGAACTACACTAGAGAGGTAGAGCAACTTGCTGGTAACACAGCCTATGTTTACGCGCAGCCTCATTTGCACTGATTTTTCCGATAGTTTAGACCGACTGACTCGCTTTGTGCCTCAACTCGCCCACGGCGGGTTGCGTCAAATCGTCTTCGTCCACAGCGTTCCATTATGGGAAGGCGGTCAAATTCCCCACATTGACGAAGAAAAGGTGGAGAAGGCGAAAGTACGCCTGAATGAAGCGTTAAGTGACATTCCCGAAGGGATAGAAGTCATTGTGGAAACGCCTTCGGGTCGTCCGGTCGATACTCTTCCCAAGCTCGTTGGTAAATATCAGAGTGAAGTTGTTATTACGGGAAGTTCGATTCGCAATTTACTCCAAGAGAAAGTAGCAGGAAGTACGACCTTGGAGTTGACGAGATTGACAGCAACGCCGCTGATGATTCTTCGCCCTCAACTGATTTCAACCTATCGCTCGCCAGAGTTAGCGCTGCGATGCGAGAATTTGTGGAGTTATTTGTTGATTCCCTATAATGACGGGGATACGGCACGTTATTTGCTCGATCGCGTCAAAAATTGCCTTGAGAAGAGTCAGCAGGGGACTTCGACTCAATGTATGCTGTTGTGGGTGGTGGACGACGGACAAAAGAACATCCCGGTTGAATATCGCATTCAAGAAGCCGAACAAAAGCTAGCAGCCGCAAAAGTAGAGTTAGAAGCGTTGGGGGTAGCGGTGCAGACGCAAGTGCGTACCGGCACGCCGTTTTTAGAGATTATTAAGACAGCCGGGGAATTTGATATCAGTGCGATCGCGACTTCCCACCTGACGCGCGGCGCTCTTTTAGATTGGACGGTTCCCAGTATCGCCAACGAAATTTTACGCCGTTCCTGGTTTCCCGTCCTCTTTTTCCCGCCGAGGTGAAAAAGCGATCGCGATCGCTCTTTTAGCCCGCCTACCAACCGCCGATCGCGTAGCTGGGTTGCGGGTTCGTCGTCGGAGTGGCGATCGCGTCCGGTAACGTCACCTCGCCATCCACCCGCGCTTCGATGCAAAACGTCGCCGTACTCAAACCGCCGAAGCGCTTCACCGTACTGCTACGCAGGCGCACATCTGGCGACAAAAACCAGAAGCGCTCGATAATGCTCATGCTTTCGTACTCGGTAATCAGGTTTAACCCTTCCTCGTCGTCCACCTCGTAATGCCCAGCAACCGGGACGATTTCAGCGTACCCGCGTTCGCGCAACAATTGTCCTTTGCGAGGATTATCCGGATCCGGGATTAAGGAAAATACCGTCGATCCGGCGTGATCTTCTCCCTCCTTATCCCACGCCATCGCCCCATCCCACGTTACAAACGCGCCGCCGCAAGCCAAACTCGGATCGACATCGTGCATTTGACAGATTTCAATAATTTTGGGATCGTCGGCGGCGAGGGTTTCGACGACGATATCCGAACCGCCACTCTCGGCGCGACGGAAGGGGAGATGATGGGTAGTGCGTTGCGATCGCCACCGTCCAGCACTTCGCTGGAAAAATTCCATTGCATCCACGATCTTGCTCTTTCCCTAGAATGTGTAGAGTTCTATTCTCTATTTCAACACAAATAGGTATAGCTGTTCAAACTATGTTCGTAATTTTGCAGCAGTCGTTGCGATTCTTCGAGGCTAATTTTTCCCTCTTGGAGGGCTTCTTCGGTGCGGCGGCGAATCCGTTCGACTAAATCTTTAACATCGTATTGAACGTAACCGAGTACATCCGCGATCGCGTCTCCTTTAACAACGTGCTCGACTTGATAACCTTTCGGAGTCATGCGGATATGAACGACATTCGTATCGCCGAAAAGATTGTGTAAGTTTCCCATGATTTCTTGATAAGCACCCACCAAAAACATTCCCAAGTAATAAGGTTTTCTTTCCTTACAATTTCCAGGATATTCCATCCATTCTAAAGGATGAAGTTCTAGGATCGATTTAATATCGCGCAGGTCGATAAACTTGTCGATTTTACCATCGCTATCGCAGGTTAAATCGGCAAGAATTCCGCGTTGGGTAGGTTCTTCGTTGAGACGATGAATAGGGAGAATGGGAAAAAGTTGATCGATCGCCCAAGCATCGGGAGCCGATTGAAAGACGGAAAGGTTGGCATAATAAATCGATGCCATATTTTTTTCCAAATCTTCTAAGTCGTCGGGAACGTAATCTTGCGTGCGAGTAATATCTAGAATTTTTCGGCAGCACGCCCAATACAATTGCTCGGCTCGGGAGCGTTCCTTTAAACTCAGATAGCCGAAGCTAAATAAACTAATCGCCTCATCCTTAAACTGAATCGCATCGTGATAGGTTTCTTGGTAGTTTTCAAGATTAATCGATTCGTAAGTTTCCCGAAGATTGCGCAGAATCAAATGTTCTTTGGATTGGGGGGGCTGCGGTAGGGCTGCCGACACTTCGTTCGTGCTGAGAACATCAAAGATCAGGACGGCTTGATGAGACGCGATCGCGCGGCCGCTTTCGCTAATGAGAATCGGGGCAGCAATATTGCGTTCGTCGCAGGCTTCCTTCACTTCGGCCACGATATCGTTAGCATAATTTTGCATATTGTAGTTTTTGGAAGCATAAAAGTTAGTTTTCGAGCCGTCGTAGTCCACCGCCAAACCGCCGCCGACATCGAGATATTGCATTTTTGCCCCTAATTTTGCTAACTCGCCGTAAATTTGCGCGGCTTCGCGGATGGCATCTTTAACGACCCCGATCGCGGAAATCTGCGAACCGATATGATAGTGCAAAAGTTGCAAGCAATCTAACATTCCGCAGGCTTCTAATTTCTCGACAACTTCGACAATTTGCGGCACGGTTAACCCGAATTTGGCGCGATCGCCCGTGGAATCGCCCCAATGCCCGGAACCTTTCGCACTCAACTTTGCCCGCACCCCTAAAATCGGTAAAATTCCGAGTTTCTGGCTGAGTTCGATCGCGACATACAACTCTTCTAACTGTTCGATAACGATGACGGGAGTATGCCCTAATTTGGTCGCCAGCAGCGCCATTTCAATGTATTCGCGATCCTTATAACCGTTGCAGATTAAGAGGGTTTCTCGGGCATTTTTCGGCGGGTGGAGAGAGGGTTCGAGGGTGGCAAGGGCGATGGTAAGTTCGGGTTTCGATCCGGCTTCCAATCCGAAGTGATAGGGCTTGCCAAACTGGACTAAAGCTTCGACGAGATGGCGATTTTGGTTGCATTTAACTGGGTAAACGCCGCGATATTGATTGGGGTAGTTATAACGCGCGATCGCTTTGGCAAAGCAAGCATTTAAGCGTTCGATGCGATCGGCGAGAATATCGGAGAAGCGAATTAAGAGGGGCAATCCGAGATTGCGCTTGCGTAAAGATTCGACCAGTTCGTAAAGGTCGAGGGAACCGCCGCGATCGCCTTGGGGGGACACGATTACCCGTCCGGCCGCATTGATGGAAAAATAGGGATCGCCCCATCCTTTAATGCGGTACAGTTCCTCGCTATCTTCAATCGTCCAGGTTTCCCGAACCTCCGGACGTACAAAATCGTCTCCCGAAGCGGGGAGTAACGCCCGTTCATTTCTCAGTTTCGTCTTTGCACCCATTGCGATCGCCGCCTCTTACATTTAAACATTTCGCATTTCATGGTAGCGACTTTTGAGAAAGATTCGGTTGAGGTTAGCGATACTTCTTCGTGCAAGTCTTTCCCGCTGCAACTTGTCCGGCGTAGTAAGCATCGGCAGAAGCCATATCGCCGAATTTTCGGATCGAAGTTATCGTTTGACCTTGGGCTTTGCATTCTACCGCGTAAGGCGCGCCAAAGACTAGCGCCCAACTTCCCGCGATCGCAATAATCGCGCCCAGCATCAAACAGCCGCAGCCCGTTTTGAGAAACTCAGCTTTAGAGATAACAAGGGATTTTACGCTTTGCTGTTCGGTGGAGTTATCTTGTTGTTCGGTTGAATCGGACATGATAGGTAGGGATTGCTGAATAATTGACAATTGACAATTGACAATTGATAACGTTTGAAGCAGTACATCAACGTTGTCCATTATCCATTATCCAATGGCACTGAAATAAGAGTTGAAAAATCGCCTGTAGAGACGTTGACTTGCAACGTCTCTACAGATAATTTCGTAGGGTGGGCAGCGCCCACCAGCCTTAAGTCAGTGCCATTCATCCATTATCAATTCTCAATTGATATAGTATAATAGTATTACCGAGTTTGAGGTAGCTATGGCAACTTCTCAAATAGAAGTACCGACACCAGTCGATATTAATTATCCAGACAGCGACGGCAAGCCAATGTCAGATAATACCAAGCAATTCCGCTGGATTACCGTTATTTATTACAACTTAGACTGGCTATTTTCTCAAGATGAAAACGTCTTTGTCGCGGGCGATTTACTGTGGTATCCCGTGGAAGGAAATAACAAATTACGTCAAGCCCCCGATGTTATGGTAGCCTTTGGCGTGAAAAAAGGCGATCGCGGCTCTTATATGCAGTGGAAAGAAGGAGGAATCGCCCCTCAAGTCGTCTTTGAAATTCTCTCCCCCGGCAATCGATTGACCCCCATGAATCAAAAGCAAGTCTTTTACAATCGTTACGGGGTTGAAGAATACTATGTTTACGACCCAGATCGGAATGATTTAAGCGGTTGGTTGCGAGGAGAAAATGGTCTAGATGTCATCGAAGAAATTAAAAACTGGGTCAGTCCTCGATTGGGTATTCAGTTCGATTGGTCGGAAGAAAGATTGCAACTTCTGCGTCCGAACGGAGAACCCTTTATCGGCTACATTGAAATTTCCCAGCAACTAGAACTTGCCCGCCAAGAAGTCGAGCAAGAACGAGAACGAGCCGAGCGAGAACGAGAACGAGCCGAGCGAGAACGAGAACGAGCCGAGCGATTAGCAGAACGCTTAAAAGCGTTAGGAATCGATCCGGAAGCGCTCGATTAAAACCTATTTTTCGCGAACTATTCTAAGTAAGCGTTGTGTGGGCATTGCCTTTTCTTGAGCAAACAAAAAAATATCTAAAAATTGGCAATGTCTACCTTTTTTGTTAGCCTCGTTTTTTAACCACCACTAAAGTAATATCATCCCAAACCTTATGCGAGCCAATATATTGCCGAACATTAGCAACAATCGCATCCCGAATTTCAGCGGCAGCCAGCGCTCGATGTTCCTGTACAACATCGTATAAGCGCTGCTGTCCGTAAAGTTTCCCCTCACCATTTTCCGCTTCTGTAATCCCGTCGCTATACAAAACTAGCGCATCTCCGGGCTGTAGAATAAAACTTTCCGCAGCAACAAAATCGCTAATTTCTTCCTCTAAACCCAGAGGAAATCCTAGGGGAAGAGTATCAATAATTTCCATCTCTCCGTTAGCGCGAGCGATAATTGCTTCTTCATGTTGCCCGCTTAACCAAAACTCTCCATCTCGATAATCTAATGTTGCTAACGTCATACTTCTTTCTACTTTAAGGCGATCGATGTTGGCATAAAGAGTGCGATTGAGAATGTCGAAAAAACGAGCCGGATCGCGCTCTCCGCTTTGTTGCAAAGTTTGAACTGCCGTCTGCGCCATCATCATTAATACACCGCTTTCTAAGCCGTGTCCGGTGACATCGCCGATCGCAATTTTAACGCCATCCTCATCTTGAAGCACATCGTAGTAATCGCCGCCCACTTCATCGGCGGGCTGCATAAATCCAGCGATATCGAGGTCTTTGACAACTTCTAACTCTTCAGTTTTAGGAAGAACCATTTGCTGCAACTGCTTGACCACATCGAGTTCGGCACTCATGCGAAGATTCTCTTGTTTCAAGCGTTGATTGAGGAGCGTAATTTCTTCATTGGCGGTCGCGAGTTGCTCGGTACGTTCTTTGACTTTTTGCTCTAAAGTTCGGTAGAGTCTAGCATTTTCTAAGGAGATAGCAGCTTGGGAAGCAAGAATCTGGAGAACTTCTAAACGTGCGGGAGTAAAAGCATTAGTGACGAGATTATTTTCAAGGTAAAATATTCCAACAATTTTCCCTTGATTGAGAATTGGAGCCGCTAAAATTGACCGGGGTTGCGCTTGTAGAATGTAGGGATCGTTGCGATAGCGTTCTTCGTACCGAGCGTCGGCAACGACGACTTCAGATTGCGCGTGCTGGACGTATTGAATAATGGAAAGGGGAAGGTTTTGACTTTCTTCTAAAGGAAGTGGCGAGATTGCTTGTGCTGTTAAGATATCGGTCATTTCTCCCGTTGCTTCAATCTTCCAAGCATCGCCCTCGACTAGGATAAGAATGCCTCGTTGCGCGCCAGCATTTTCGATTAAAAGGGCCATTAACTGCGCGATCGATTTATCGAAAACAATTTCGCTAGAGAGATTTCGAGCAGCTTGAGTAATAGTTTTAAGATCGAGACGTTGCGACTGTTCGTTAGTGCTACTCAATGAAGGTAAATCGCCTCCGTCGATTGTCGTAGCTTCTGCAACCGCTTTCGAGCCTAAAAATTGAGGATAGTTTTGTTCTAAATGAGCGATTTTTCCTCGTGCGTTCCAGCGAATGTAAGCATCGTATGCGTCCTGGAAGTATCCAGCAGCAATTCTTTCTTTTCCCCAAGCGAGATAGAATTTAGCAGCAAGTTCGCTAGCGAGGGCTTCATCTTGGGTAAAATGATGGGTTTTGGCTCCAGCAATAGCGCGATCGTAATAATCGCTTGCTTCGGAATTTTTACCCAAAACGCGATACTTTTCTGCTTCAATTAATTCTACATGATGTTGATAGTTTTGAGGAGCGTGGTGCGCCCAAGTTTGGAGAATCGTTTGACAAGAATTGACGCGATCGAGTCTCTCGTTTAAGTCGAGTTGCGATCGCGCTGCTGAAAGATAGATGAGAGCAGTATAAACGTTGTAATATAAAGATTGAATAATTCCGGCTGCGGCTCGAACGTAAGACTGACCCTCCTCCATATGTTTGAAAGAGCGATCGTAGTCGCCGAAGTAATAAGCCAGAATCATTTTGTAAGTATAAACAACAGCGATTGCGGCAATCTCATTACTTTGAAGATGCTTGGGCATCATGACCGTTTCGTCGTAAGCTTGACCGATTAATACATCTGGACAACTGACTTGTTCTTGTAAATTAGCCATCGCTTGCTGCGCCGTCCCAAAATAAATTAAGGGGGACGATTGCTGGAGCGTTTTTAAGGTGGCTTCGTACTTAGACATTTCTGCCCGACTTTCATCAAGCGAAATTCCAGAAAAGAAGTATTTAGAGAAGCAACTTGCAATGCTATAACCAGCAAACAAAAAGTTGCCGCTTTCCATCCCGACGAGATACCCTTCTTTTGAGGTTAAAATACTCTCGCAAATGCTTTCTTTTCGATATTGAATGAAGGCAGTAAAGAGGAGTAAAGTCAAAGCTCTAAATTTTTGCGCCTTCAAGCGATCGCATAAACTCAATGCTAATTTACTGAATTGATAACTCCTTTCAACGTCAGCAAAAGCATTACAAAGTACGATTCCGTAACCGACGTATCCTACAACAGATGCAGAAGTATTGCCAAACTTCAGCGACAAGTTAACCATCGTCGTACAAAGTAAAGGCAATAAAGCAGAATTTCCAAAAAAGACGGGAGGATACAAAAGAGCGAGCAATTCCATCGCCGCAATCGTTCGCTCGTCTGTCATTAACGGAAGATCGATTAATGCTTCAATCTCTCGATTTTGGAGTTGTTGGGCTGTATTTTTTAAGACCCGCTCGGTTGTAGACTGATTGGGTTGGGTGACGAATTCAACCTCTAATTCTCCTAAAGCGATTCTGCCGATCGCGATCGCGTCCAGCATTTGTCCTTGTGTTGTCTTGGCATTAATTTGAACTTCATAAATTTTAACTTTATCGAGGGCAGTTCCAGCCGAGTTTAGAACGCGGTTTGCTAGCGCTTCAGCTTCCTCAAAGTTGCCGTTTAAATACGCGGCTTCTGCTGCCAAGGTCGATAGCTTTAGAGTGAGATCGTATTGGCTCTGCCAGCAATTATTCCGCAGTAATGAAAGCCCAGTTTTTAGGTAATTATAAGAAGCTTTAGAAGCGGTCGCATTTTTTGCTTTTTGAGCGGCAGATAAATTGAGCCTTGCTAAAGACTCTCGGTCTTTGGCGCGCTCGATCAAGGCTAAGCTTAAATTCAAATGACCGACAATATCAAATAATCTTTCTTCCTTTTCAGTCTCGCTTAATTTTTGCTGAAGGAGTTGACCGATTCGGTAATGAAACTGTTGCTGTTGGCTGGGAGGAATGGCAGAATAGGCAGCTTGTTGTATGCGATCGTGAAGGAAACGATAGGTCGCATTTGCGGAAACCTTCAAAACTTTTTCTTCTTCTAAACGAACAAAAAACTTATAGTTTTTATCAACCGGAATGACTAATTCTTCTTGTAAGGCAAACCAGAGATGACTGGCGATCGCTTCAGATGTGGATTCGCTGACAATGGCTAATGTATTGAGATCGAATTGCGGCCCGATACAAGCGGCAAGTTTGAGAATTTCTTGAGTCTGAGTTGGAATTTTTCGGAGGCGAGTTGCCACAAATTCGACAATATCGTCGGGAAGCGTCAAGGCGGTAACGCCCATAATATCGCACTGCCAGTGATTGATATCCCAGTTAAAGGTAATGTAAGCTTCTTCGTAGAGAAATTTCAAGAACTGGCTGGCAAAGAAAGGGTTGCCTTGCGTTTTTTGATGGATAAGTTGGGTTAAGGGTTCGGCAAGAGTGGGGGTTGACTGAAGGGTATCGGCAATGAATTGATTTAAGTCTGAGAAGGATAAAGGAGATAGGGTTATGGTATTAACTCTCGCTCCGTTGCGAGCAATTTTTTCGACTGTTTTAATTAAAGGATGGTCTGGAGAAACTTCATTGTCTCTGTAGGCTCCTAACAGCAACAAATATTGTTGATTTTTCAGTAACAGTTCTAATAAATCTAAAGAGGAAGAATCGAGCCATTGAAGATCGTCTATGAATAAAACAAGAGGGTGCTTTTTTTGGGTAAAAACTTTGAGGAACTTTTCAAATACAACATTGAAACGATTTCGGGCAGCTACCCCTAGTAGTTCTGGGACGGGCGGTTGTTCGCCAATAATTGTTTCGAGTTCTGGAATAACATCAATGAGTAGCTGTCCGCTTTTACCCACAGCTTTAAGAATTTGGGTTTTCCAAGCTTGCAGTTGTTCGTCGGATTCAGATAGAAGTTGCGATGTTAGATCGCGAAAAGCTTGGACTAAGGCGCTAAAAGGAATGTTGCGTTGATATTGCTCGTATTTACCTTTAATAAAATAGCCTCGTTGACGCACGAGCGGTTTATGAATTTCGTTGATGAGCGCGGTTTTCCCAATGCCAGAAAATCCGGCGACGAGCATCATTTCAGCACGCCCCGCACTGACGCGATCGAAGGCAGAGAGAAGTTCTTGGACTTCTTTATTTCTACCGTAAAGTTTTTCGGGAATGGGAAAACGATCGCAAATATCTCGTTGCGCGATCGCAAAAGATTTGACTGTACCCGTTGTTTGCAGTTGCGTCAAACATTGTTCCAAGTCGTGCTTTATTCCTAATGCGGTTTGATAGCGATCTTCGGTATTTTTTGCCATTAATTTATAAATAATATCGGCTATGGCTGGAGAAATTTCAGGAGAAATCGAATCAACGCGCGGCGGATTTTTGGCAAGATGACAGTGGACTAATTCCAGCGGATCGTCCGATTGAAAAGGGAGTTGCTGAGTCAGTAATTCAAATAGCGTCACTCCCATTGCATAGAAGTCGGCGCGATAGTCTAGCCCGCGATTCATACGTCCTGTTTGTTCGGGGGCGATATAAGCTAAGGTTCCTTCTAAGACGTTAGGCGTTTCAATTTCTGTGGTTTCTTTGGGTAATAGCGAGGCGATACCAAAGTCGATGAGTTGAATTTGTTGAGTCGCTGGCTCGATCAGAATATTGGAGGGTTTAATATCTTTATGGATGATGCAAGCTTGATGTATGTTGTGGAGAATTTGGGCGAGTTGAATCGCAATTTTTAAGACTTCTAGGAGGGATAAAGTCCGTTCGCGTGCATACTTTTTTAGGGAAATTCCGTTGAAATCTTCAAAGATAAGGGCGTAACTATTGCCGTTGGGAATAAAATTTGTGGGACGGACGATACCAGGAATATCGAGGTTTTTTGCGCCCAGCGAAGCGGTTCCTCGCAGGATCGCGTATTGATTTCGGAATTGCAACAAATCGTTGACGTTTGCATGATTTTGTTGCAGCAATTTAACGATAACCGATCGCGCTGTTTCTGTTTCGACAGCACGATACACTGTCGTTCGGGAACTTGTATGAAGTTCCTCGATACAAGTGTAACCGGGGATGATAGGGAAGGAAGGCATAAAGGTGCGTGCAGATTTCAAGGTTGCTTTCAATTCAACTATGTTTTAAACTTTTTTTTTATGCAAGGGCGATCGCAAAAAAAACAGGAAACGGATTTACAAATCGACGTTTCCTGAATGGACAAGAAGCTTGTTATTTAATTTTTTTAGCGACTTGTGGACTTGCGTTAGTAGCTTTCTTCTTGATTTCCTTTGTTTTTGACGGTATGCAGCGCTAAATCGCGATTGGCACGCTCGAGGCGTTCTGCGATCGCTTGTCGCATAATTAAACTTACGTCTTCGTCTGCTAGCACTTCCTGCGCTTGTTCGCGATGGGCGGCACTTTCAGCTAAATCTTCGCGATCGAGGTGTAAGAGGTTGTGGTAAACCTGTTTGGGGGAAATGTTCACGCTCTTGTTTCCTTACGAATGGGATGCTCTCAGAAACTTCATCGATCCGACTGAAGTACGGTAAGTAATTACACTTATTCACGAAGGGGGGAGTTTTGCTGAACTTTCCCGACCTTTCGCAAATCCGTTGGCTTCGTTTCAGTCACGCTCTCACTCTAGCTCTGTTTTTGGGAACCTTTCGCGAGATCTACTAGATATTTATTTTGATGTAATAAAATGCAATGAATATCAATATCGCTTAACAAATCCAGGTATATTTACTATATTTAAATCTCAAAAAATAAAAAACTGATTTTTATGCGTTAATTTACGCAATGCGCTGAGTGTTGGCGTATCCGTACAAAACTTTAAGCCGCGATCGCTACTTGCCCCCTTTCTCTCCTAAAATTTGAAAGTCGTTTAGCCTACAACCGCCATGCAAAGCCTGTGGAATGACGAAGAAGCCGCCCAATATTCGGGCGACTTAGCGCTGAGAGTGTATACTTCCCGCTTATTAGGGCGCGATCCTTCCCTGGTTCTCCACGGTGGCGGTAACACTTCAGTGAAAATTCGCGAAACCAATCTCGTCGGCGAATCCGAAGATATTCTTTATGTCAAAGGAAGCGGTTGGGATTTAGCAACCATTGAAGCGGCGGGTTTTTCGCCGGTACGGATGCCGCATCTACTGAAATTGGCGAAGTTGGAAGTGCTGTCGGATCCGCAAATGGCGAACGAACTGAAAACGCAGATGACACGCGCTGACGCTCCTGCGCCTTCAGTAGAAACAATTTTACACGCAACGCTGCCTTACAAATACGTCGATCATACCCACGCCGATGCTGTCGTTGCAATGACCAATACTGCTAACGGCAAAGAACGCATTGAAGAGATTTACGGCGATCGCGTCGTCATTATCCCCTATATTATGCCGGGATTTGACCTCGCTCGCCTCTGCGCCCGTGAATTTGCTGCCGCTGCGACGGAAAAAACTATCGGCATGGTACTAATGAACCACGGTATCTTTTCCTTTGGGGAAACGGCGCAAGAATCCTACGAACGGATGATTGCATTAGTCTCGCTGGCGGAAGATTATTTAGTGCGGCAAGGTGCAACGGTTGAAACATCAGAGATTGAACCGGAAGAAGGAACGTTTCGCGACGAACTGGCGCAATTGCGGCAAGAACTGTCCCAAGCGGCAGGATTTCCGGTTATTTTAACGCGCGATCGCGCCCCCAAAACCCTCGCCTTCGCCCGTCGCGACGATATCGCCACGATATCCCAACAAGGCCCCGCTACGCCAGATCATGTGCTGCGTACCAAACGTATTCCCCTACTCGGGCGCGATGTTGCCGATTATTGCCAAGCTTACCAAGACTATTTCAAAGCCCACGCCACCCCCGATTTAACCCAACTCGATCCGATTCCCCGCGTTATTTTAGATGCAGAATTGGGGATGGTAACAGTAGGAAAAACGGCGAAAGATGCGAAGATTGTTGCTGATATTTATTGTCATACTATCGACATTATCGATCGCGCTACAAAACTAGGCGGTTACAAAGCGCTGTCTCCGAAAGAAATCTTTGCGGTTGAATATTGGGATTTAGAACAGGCGAAACTGCGAAAAGGCGGTAAAAGTCCGATGTTTCTCGGCGAAATTGCCCTCGTTACCGGCGCAGCTTCGGGAATCGGGAAAGCCTGCGTTGCATCGCTACTCGAACGCGGTGCGGCGGTGGTAGGGTTGGATATTAATCCGGCGATTGAAACGCTCTACCAACGCGCGGATTATTGCGGGATTTGCTGCGATGTTACTGAGGAAAGCGCGATCGAACAAGCCTTAGAAACTGCGGTGCAACGATTCGGCGGTATTGATATTTTAATCTTAAATGCCGGGATTTTTCCCCCCGCGCGCGCGATCGCGGAATTAAGTCTGGAAGAGTGGCACAAAGTCACCCAGATTAACCTCGATGCCAACTTAATTTTAATGCGCCAATGCTATCCCCTTTTAAAGCTAGCACCGAAGGGAGGGAAAGTGGTCGCGATCGGCTCGAAAAACGTCCCCGCACCCGGCCCCGGAGTCGCCGCTTATTCCGCTTCCAAAGCCGCTTTCAACCAACTGATGCGCGTCGCTGCCCTCGAATGGGGCAAAGATAACATTCGCCTCAATTCTGTCCATCCGAACGCCGTTTTCGATACCGGAATTTGGACGGAAGAAGTGTTAGAAAAACGCGCCCAGCATTATGGGTTAACGGTGGCAGAATATAAGACGAATAATGTGTTAAAGGTGGAAATTACTAGCGCATCGGTTGCGGAATTAGTAGCGGAACTTTGCGGGCCGTTATTTGGTTGCACGACGGGCGCGCAAATTCCGATTGATGGAGGGAACGAACGAGTCATTTAATTAGTAGATATTAGATTGGTAGGAGCGAATGCCCTTCGCCCGCGTGATGTACCTCGCGCCAACGAAATAATGCTATATCGAGTCAAACTAACCAGCGTTGATAGGTTATTTGTTCGGTATCCCGAACCCCCATCCTACCCCTTATCACCCTAATAAAAAGCGTTATAATTAGTTAATAATGCTTGCCTTGATTTCCCTAATATGAACTTACTTTGGTTTCGCCGAGATTTGCGCTTAACCGATAATGAAATTGTTGCTCTCGCCGCTGAAAATAACGCTAGCGTTCTTCCTTTTTTCATTATCGATCCTTGGTTCTATCAATGGGAAGATGTGGGACAGGCAAGAGTCCGATTTTTGTTTGAATCGTTAGAAGACTTACATAAAAACTTACAAAGACGGGGGAGTTATTTAACCTTATTTGAGGGCAATGCGGTTGAGATTATCCAACAATTAACCCAATATTTCCTCGATCGCGAACAATCCCCCAAACTCTACTTCAATCGCGACGTACAGGTTGAATATGGGGTAACGCGCGATCGCGAAATCGTTGAGTTCTACCAAGCGTCTAACCTCGATTATCACCTCGGACTCAACCATTTTCTGCAACTAAAAGACGATCGCGATCGCTGGTTCTCTGAATATTATACCTATCAACGCGCCACTCCTTATACGTCTCCGAGCAATATTAATACGCCGCCACTCTCCATTCCCATAAAACAACTCTCCTTTCCCCAACTCAAGCGCAAATATCGCGAGTTTTGGCAGATGAAAAAAGTTTATTTTAAAGGGGGAGAATCGCGCGCGATGGCTACTTTAGACTCTTTTTTAGAGCGCCGATTTGAAGGCTATCATTGGAAACTTTCGCGTCCTTGGTTAGCACAACGGGGCGCAACTTCGCATCTTTCGCCCCACCTCACCTTTGGCACAATTTCTACCCGCGAAGTTTATCAGCAAACCAAAGCAAGAGCGGTACAATTGAGCCACATTCCCAAAGTAGAGTTTAGTCTAAAAAACTTTCGCGATCGCCTGCGCTGGCACGATAGTTTTACCCAACGCTTGTACTTCTATCCTGAAATCGCCTACCAGAACCGCTATCCAGAATTTGACGACTGGTATACGCCCGCCCAATTGTCCCCCCAAAAACAAGAATTATTTCAAGCTTGGCAGGACGGAATGACAGGATTTCCGTTAGTTGATGCGAGTATGAGACAGCTTAAAGTTATGGGCTGGATGAACTTTCGGATGCGAGCGATGTGCGCGACGTTTTTAACGATTAATTGCGGTATTTCCTGGCATCACGGCGCGCGTCACTACATGAATTATTTAGTCGATGGGGATTTAGCGATCGATAATTGGCAGTGGCAAATGCAGGCGGGAATTACCAATCCCTTAAGCGAGACTTTCCGCATTTATAACCCCAATAAAAATATCCAGGAAAAAGACCCTAACTTACGCTTTATTCACCATTGGGTAGAAGAACTGAAAGTGTATAATATCTCCGATATTTTAGCGGGAAAATATTTAACGGAGAGCGCCTACCCCAAACCTATCCTCGATTGGTCGCAAACTCGTAAAATTAACGGTAAAATCGTCTCTAACCTTCGCAAGCAAGTGAAGGAACGATTGCTCGCCGAGGGAGGAGAAGAATACGATAATGCTAAGGTTGCTAAGCGAACCGTAGAAAAATATCGGCAGTATCAGGAGCGGGAGTACGCTCAAATGAATTCTAATTTAGATGAGACTGCATCGCGCTTTTCCAGTTAACCTCCTACCGTTATAATTAAAGTTAGTTTATTTGTACCGATCGCGATGGTTGCCCAACTCCCCAAAACAACCGCTTCTCCGATTGTCTACCCCGATGATGACGGCTTACCCATGTCCGACAACACGCTTCAGTTTGAATGGATTATGACGTTTTACTACAACCTCGATTGGTTGTTTGCCGATAGTCCCGAAGTGTTTGTGGCTGGAAACTTACTGTGGTATCCCATCGAAGGACAAGTGAAAACGCGCCAAGCGCCCGATGTCATGGTTGTTTTTGGTGCAAGAAAAGGCTATCGAGGTTCCTACAAACAATGGCAAGAGAAAAATATTGCCCCTCAAGTCGTGTTTGAGATTCTCTCTCCCGGCAATACGCAAACGGAGATGTCAAAAAAACTGCTCTTTTACAACTTCCACGGAGTTGAAGAGTATTATATCTATGACCCGCACAAGAACGAACTGAGCGGTTTAATACGTCCCGAGCAGTCAGAAATACTAGAAACAGGAGCGCCATACCTTCAAGTCATCGAAGAAATGCAAGGGTGGACGAGTCCGCGTGTGGGGATTCGCTTTGAGTTAAGCGAGGAAACGTTGCAGGTGTATCGTCCTGACGGCGAACCTTTTGCAACCTATCTCGAAGCCCAACGGCAACTCGAAGAAGTTCGCCAGCGCGCCGAACAAGCTGAAATTGCTTTAGCCCAGGAACGACAAAAAGCTCAACTGTTAGCAGAAAAATTGCGGCAGATGGGGGTTAATCCTGATGAATTGTAGGTAATGCTTCCATCGTTTGACATCATGTCAGAGCGAAGAACTTTCGCTCCTTACAATTGTCATTTTTCTAAGATATCCGAACTGCTTTCCTCCGCAAGCGTCGCCTTGTCTCCCCAGAACAGCGTCTGGAAAATAGAGCCAAAAAACCAAAGCGAACCCAGAACTAAGAAACAAATCATTAAGGGAGCTAAGCCTGCAAACGGCGCTAAAATCACCGAAAGCAATAAAGAAAAGAGGACAAATTTATTGAGCGGACGGTTCATGAGTTTTCTTTGTTAAAAAATAAAGCGCGATCGAAGTTTTGGTAAAACCGCGATCGCACCATTCTATTTACAGAACAAATCCTTAGACTAAGAAATCTTCTGTTTTTCGTTAAGATCGGCGTTCATCGGATCTGCAATATAGCGAAAATCGGGTTCTTTATTCCAGGATCCGCGCTCGTCAGTTCCTTGCTTTCCTTCTGTCGATAAATTGTAGTAAATATCGACGGTTTCATCAGGTTTAATATTCCCGAAGAAGGGGTCAGTTAGCTTCCCTAAAGATTCCAGCGCATTCATAAACATTTTCGTGTGCGAAATTTCGCGAGTCAGTAAATGAACGAGCATTTCTTTACTATTTTCATCGGGAGCCATTTTAATTAATGCCTCATAAGTTTGGCGCGCCCCTGCTTCTGCTGCAATATTTGCCCGCAAATCGCGTACAACATCGCCGCCTTCGTTGAGGTAGCTAGCGCTCCAAGCCACACCTTGAGAATCTAAAAAGTGGGGACCTTGACCGCGCACGGCAAACAAAGTGCTTTTAAAGGCTTCAGTTTGATCGACATTTTTGGTATGAACTTCGATCATTTTGCCAATCATTTCTAAGTGGCTGAACTCTTCAACGGCGATATCTTGTAGCATATCTTTGATGCCGGGATTCTCGATATGAAAAGATTGTACCCAGTATTGCAAAGCTGCCGAAAGTTCCCCCGTTGCACCGCCAAACTGCTCTAGAAGCAGTTGAGCAAATTTCGGATCTGGATCCTTGACATTAATATCCTTATGGATTAACTCTTTTTTGTGAAAAAACACGCTACTTGGTTCTCCCTCTGGGTAATAAAAGTCTGACCCAGTTGCCCGCCAATTGAATTCTAACGATTAGGGAGCTAAACTGGTGTTCATAACTCTAGGTTAAACATCTATTTTCGATCGCCCCTCCCTCGAAATGCAGACTTTAGCGATCGCCGCTCGATAGATATGTCTAACTATTGAAGGACGACAAGTTAAAGCCCTATGCACATCCCAACTGCACAACTGTTACGAGTTACAGCATCTCAACCTTACCCGCTCTTATTTGCCAGTCTCAGCGGGGCGCACCTCTACGGGTTTCCCTCCCCAGACTCCGATTTTGACCTACGGGGCAGCCATCTGCTTCCCCTACGCGAAATCGTCGGGTTGTACCCCCTTCGCGAAACTATTGAGGTTTCTGAAGTGCGGGACAATACTCTCGAACTCGATCTCGTTACTCACGATGTCAAAAAGTTGTTCGAGATGTTGCTGAAAAAAAATGGCTATGTTTTGGAGCAGATTTTCTCGCCTCTAGTTCTTCATGCTGCCCCCGAATATGAAGAGTTAAAGGCGATCGCAAAAAGCTGTATCACGCGCTATCATAGCTATCACTATCTCGGTTTCGCGCGGACGCAGTGGCGAGCATTCCAGCAAGAAGACCCCCCGCGCCTTAAACCTTTGCTTTATGTTTACCGCACGTTGCTCACCGGAATTCATTTAATGCAAACGGGGGATGTTAATGCAAATTTAATCGAACTCAATGAAGAATTTAAGCTGAGTTATATTTCTGAATTGGTCGCTCGAAAGTTACAAGGACAAGAACAATCGACGTTAGCGAGTCAGGATATCGAGTTCCATCAGCGGGAATACGAGCAACTGCAAGCTCGCTTACAAGCAGCCGCAGAAGAGACTTTTTTACCGGTCGTCCCCTCAGCGAAAGCAGCATTGCACGATCTATTAGTGCGCTTGCGTTTATCTTAGAATCCCCTTTTTGCGGGTTTGCGGCACAAAGGCGGGTGGAAATCGAAACGGGAGCAGGTCAAACTTGCGCCGCGATCGCCCTCATCCCCCGGCCCCTTCTCCCAACCTTGGGCGAAGGGGAGTAGCCTCAAAGTCCCTCTCCCAAAGTTGGGAGAGGGATTTAGGGAGAGGGCGACAAACGTGACTTGCTCCCATCGAAACAGACCGTTCAAAATAGCTGGGAGTCGCCTGGGAAGCTCGCTTTGAATTCTGAATTTTGGCTTCCGCCTAATGATAAGATAGAAGGTAACTTGTTTGAAATCGATGGTTTTAACGCAAAACTTATGGATATCTTGACACTGGGTTGGGTTGGATTGCTCTCGCTGTTTACATGGTCGATCGCGATGGTTGTCTGGGGACGAAACGGGTTTTAGATTGTGGAAACGAGTTCAATTCTCAATACCCTCTTTTTAGCTGCGTTGGGGCTGCTCGTCCTCGTTAGCGCCGGTATTGCGTACTTAACCATCATGGAGTGGCGCGATCGCCGCCGTCAAGACCGCGACAAAAAATTGAAAAAATAAACGAGGGTGGGATAAATCGCCGATACCCCCTTGCCAAGAAGCCCGATTTATGCTAAGAATCGGGCTTCTCTGATTGAGATTAACGCTGCTGCACCGGAATTTCGATATTAAACTCCGCGCCTCTGCCCAACTCCGAATGACAAGTCATCTCGCCGCCGTGCCGTTCGACGACAATTTGATAGCTAATCGATAGCCCCAAACCCGTCCCCTTACCCACAGGTTTAGTGGTGAAAAAGGGATCGAATAATTTCTGAGTTACGTCCGGTTCGATACCGGGGCCATTATCGGCAATTTTAATCCCAATCCGGTCTGGCGCGATCGCGCGCGTTTCGATCCAAATCGTCGGCGCTTTATGCCCGTTCGATTTCCACCCATCCGCCCAAACACTTTCGAGCGCATCAATCGAATTGCTCAACAAATTCATAAACACTTGATTGAGTTGTCCCGCATAGCATTCAATTCGCGGTAACTCCCCATAATGCTTCACAACATTCAATCCCGGACTGTCGCTTCCCAGTTTGTGGGCAAAGTTCTTAAAGCGATTTTGCAAAATCATCAACGTACTCTCAATCCCTTCATGGATATCAACCTGCTTCACCTCCGCTTCATCCAAGCGCGAAAACGTGCGCAGCGAAGCCACAATTTCTTGAATGCGTTCTGCCCCCACCAACAAAGAATCTTGTAACTTCAAAAAATCGTCCCTAAGAAACTCCAGATCGATATCTTCGATAGTTCTTTTAATCTCTGAAGGCGGCGTGGGATACTCTTGCTGATAAAGCGAAACTAAATGCAGCAAGTCTCTAGCATAATTCTTCGCATAAACGAGATTGCCGTAAATAAAATTAACGGGATTGTTGATCTCGTGGGCGACACCCGCCACCATCTGCCCCAAACTCGACATCTTTTCGCTTTGAATTAACTGCGTTTGCGTGCGTTGCAACTTTTCCAACGCTTGTTCCAATTTTTCGCTTTTCTCGCGCGCGCGAGCCGTTTCCTCCGCCTGCTTGCGTTCGGTAATATCGCGCAGCGTACCCATATAAAACGAACGCGAACCCACTTGCACGCGAGCTAGACTAACTTCCAACGGAAACACCGCACCACTCGCCCGATGTCCGACAACCTCCGACCAAGACCTATCCAATAACTTGCTCAATAAACGAGCTTTGTTGGCAATGCTACTCTCCGACCAACCCATTAATTTATCGATAGGCATTCCGATGAGTTCGGAGCGGGAGTAGCCAAAAATTTTTTCAGCACTGGGATTAGCACTAATAATTTCCAGTGTTGGCGTAGAAAACGTGATAATCGCATCGCTCGCGGCTTGGACGACTGCTTCAGTGCGCGTTACAGCCTCTTCCATCGCTTCCATCACTTGATTGTAGCGAGAGGCAATGCGTCCGACATCCGTGAAGGGTTCGACGGGAACGCGCAGGCTTAAATCTTTGGTCAGCGCTTGCTCTTCCATTGCTTCGAGCAGCGCGTAGGTTTCTGTTGTAGCGCGGTGTTCGGATACATTCAGTCCCATTTCTTCTTCATCGGGAGAAACGCGCAAGCCGAAGATAGTATTAATCGCGTAAACCAAGACGAAGGTTACGCCAAAAGCCCACAGAAAAGCAGCGCTAATTCCCCACAACTGCACGCCTAATTGCTCCGCGCGCGTCAGTCCCGTCTGCCAGCGTTCCGGGTCTCCAAAGAGTGCCACGGCGAGCGTTCCCCAAACGCCAGCGCCGACATGAACGGCAACAGCATCCACCGCATCGTCAATGCGAAAGCGCTGTAAGAGCAGGCTGACCGCGATCGCGATAATACTGCCGATCGCGCCAATAATCGCGGCATCGGTTGTCGAAACAACATGGCAACAGGCAGTAATCGAAACGAGTCCGGCGAGGGAACCATTCACCATCGACTCGACTTCCGGATGCTTGCGCAGCATCCAGGAAAGCATCGATCCAGAAACCATACCCGCAGAACCCGCGAGAATAGTTTTAACGATAATTCCAGCGACTTCGTAATTGAGGACGAACAGACTGCCGCCGTTGAACCCCAACCAACCAATCCAAAGCAACATCGCCCCCAATACCGATAAGGGAAGATTAGCACCTTGGATTTTCCGAACGGCTCCATCATCGGCAAAACGTCCCATTCTCGGCCCGACAATCAGTAACACCGCCAGGGAAACCCACCCACCGACGCTGTGAACGACCGTCGAACCCGCAAAATCAATGAATCCCATCTGCTTGAGCCAGCCGAGGGAAGGGTCGGTATGCGTGCCTTTCCAGGCCCAGTGACCGAAGATGGGGTAAATCAGCCCCGAAATGAGAACGGTAACGATTAAGTAAGCCGGAAATTTAAGACGCTCGGCAACAGCCCCCGATACAATCGTGGTCGCTGTGCCGCAATACATCATCTGGAATAAAAAGTAAGTTGCTATGGCCGGAGCGGACTCGACGCTAAAAGAGAACCCAGTCGAACCAATCCACCCCGAACGAGAAACTCCAAACATTAAGGCGTATCCAAAACCCCAAAATAATAGGGCGGAAACGCCGAAATCTGCTAGGTTCTTAACAGCAACGTTGATGCTATTTTTTGAGCGCGTGAGTCCCGACTCCAGGCACATAAAGCCTGGTTGCATCAGAAAAACCAAGCCAGAGCAACCAATCAGCCAAAGAGTATCAATCACTGCAAACTTGCTCTATCTTGGGACAGTTTCTCTATTCTGAGAGACTTTTACGGAATTCGGCTGTACTCTTGGATACAAACAAGCGAAATTACAGCACGTTTCGATCGAGTAACAGTACGTTCCCGAACAAAACCGTCCCCAAGTTATTAGGAACGGTTTTGTCGTCTTACTGAGAACCTTCGGGGACAGCTAAAGAAAGTGCTGAAGTCGGCACTTCCAAGAGTCTCCCTATAGCGCTGCGAGATTTACGAATTTCGCAAGCAGGCTCCTAGTTTTTACTCTCTTTCTTAGCTGCGTCGCCTGCTTTCTCTGCTTCGTTGCCTGCTTTTTTAGCTGCGTCGCCTGCTTTCTCTGCCGCGTCGCCCGCTTTTTTGGCTGCGTCGCCCGCTGTTTCCTTCGCTGCCGCACCGGTTTCTTTAGCAGCTTCGCCTGTTTTAGCGGCGCTATCTTTTGCCGCAGCACCAGCCGCAGCACCCGCTTCTTTAGCCGCTTCGCCCGCTTTAGCCGCGCTTTCCTTAGCCGCAGCACCCGCTTCTTTAGCCGCTTCGCCCGCTTTAGCTGCACTGTCTTTCGCTGGCGATTCAGTGCTTGCCGCCGGACTGGTGGTTCCTGCATCTGGCGTTGCGGTGTCGCTGGTTTGAGTGCAAGCACCGAGGGTAGCAGCTAAGCTTATCGCTAGAAACAATTGGACGGTCTTCGATCGCATGATTTTAATCCTCACACATTGATTTTATTGATTTTAATGATTGGCGACTGGCACTCTCACGAGAGCGTTCAGTGAACCCAAATACCCCGCTCGGTTGAAACTAAGGATATTCTGGGTTCGGCGACTTAACCGTATTAAGTTTTTTGTCGAACCAATTGCCAAAAATTCTACTATATCAGTCCGAGTACAGCAGCAAAAATCAGGATAAATCATCTAAAGACGCGCAATCATTTCTACTACTTCATCAATGCGCGCCCTCAATTAGCCTTCGCCGCCTTCACCCCCTTCATCATTCTTTTTCTCGGATTCCTTTGTAGCGGGAGTGCTTTGACCGCCTTCGTTACTTTTTTGCTGAGACTCGACTTTATCGGGCGTGCTACCGCCGCTTTCGCCTGCTTCTGGGGATCCCCCACCGGAACCGCAAGCGACCAGCGTCGCAGATAAGCCTAAAGCCAGGAACAATTCAACTGTTTTGGAGTGCTTCATTTTCTATTCTTGCCTTACACATTGAGTCGAGCGTGTCAGTGTTCGGGAGACAGCCTAATTTTGTCTACCTCGGACAACTCTTAGTAATAATTCTCTTTTAAATAATAGAGTAACTAAGAGATTTTGCAGCAAAGATAATGAGGGATAATCGGGAATCGTCGAATTTATAAGGATAAAAGAGCGATCGCGCGTTGCTGTCAGCAGGAAAACCTGGGACAATCGCCAAATCCTATAATGCTAATAGTTCTCAAAAATGATTCTCCTGATGGATGGCGTGCTTGCGCTGGAAGAATTAGACTCGCTCAAAGGTTTGCTAGAGCGCGTCGTTCCCGTCGATGGTAAAACGACGGCGGGATGGTACGCCAAGAGCGTTAAAAACAATTTACAACTCGATCGCGATGCGCCCGAAACCCAGGAAGCACAGGAGTTCGTCTCCCAAGCGTTCGCTCGCAACGCCCTCTTTCAAGCCGCCGTAAACCCGAAGAAAATTCATACAATCCTCTTCAGTCGCTACGATCGCGGGATGTCCTACGGAACCCACGTCGATAATGCTTTCATGGGCAAGGAAGCATTCTGGCGCGCGGATGTTTCCTTTACCTTATTTCTCAGTCCGCCCGACAGCTACGAAGGCGGCGAATTGGTTATTGAGGAGGGCGACGGCGAACGCAGCTACAAACTCGAAGCGGGTTCGGCGATTGTGTATCCCTCCTCTAGCTTGCATCGCGTCGAAACCGTTACGGCGGGAACGCGATGGGCGGCGGTGGGCTGGGTGCAAAGTCTGCTGCGCGATCCCCGCGATCGCGAACTCCTGTTCGACCTCGACACCGTGCGGCGATCGATCTTTGCTAAAGAAGGAAAAACCTTAGAGTTCGATTTAATCTCGAAAACTTACTCCAACTTACTGCGGCGCTGGGCAGAGTAGTAGGGGGTGATGGGGGAATGGTGAATTATGAATGATGAGTGATGAATTATGAATGGTGAGTGGTGAGTGATGAATTATGAGGGGTGATGGGGGAATGGTGAATTATGAATGGTGAGTGATGAATTATGAATAATGAGGGGTGATGGGGGAATGGTGAATTATGAATGGTGAGTGATGAATAATGAGGGGTGATGGGGGAATGGTGAATTATGAATGGTGAGTGATGAATTATGAATGGTACGTGGTGAGTGATGAATAATGAGGGGAGATGGGGTGACGGGGTGATGGGGGGATGAGGGAATTGGTATGACCTTAAGACTTTTTCGGTACAATTCAAAGGAATCTCAATAAAAACCCTGAAATTAAAACGCGCAAGATTATTATGGCTTTAAAAGCAGGAACCAAAGCACCTGAATTTACCACCACCGACGACATGGGCAACACCGTTTCTTTATCCGATTTCGCCGGAAAAGTGGTCGTCCTGTACTTTTATCCTAAAGATGACACTCCCGGCTGTACCAAGCAAGCCCAAAGCTTCCGCGATAACTACGAGCAGTATCAGGGAAAAGATATGGTGGTGCTGGGCGTGAGTATGGACGATGAAGCGTCCCACCAAAAGTTCAAAGAAAAGTACGGTTTGCCGTTCCAGTTGCTGGTCGATAGCGATGGGGCAATTACCAAAGCGTATGATGTCGAAGGCGGCGGCTATGCCAAGCGCGTTACTTATATCATCGATGGGGAGGGGACGATTACCCACGTCGATGAGAAAGTTAATACCGCATCCCACGCCCAGGATGTTTTAGCAACGTTAGGTTAATTCGCTCCTCATGACTTCGTAGGGACGCTCTTATACAGCGTCCCTACATCTGTTCCGAGGCGAGAACGAGCAACGCATTAACAATCGCCGCTGCCACCGGAGAACCGCCTTTACGCCCTTCAACGCGAATTTGAGGAACGGGCGTATTTTTTAGCGCTTGCTTGGCTTCAAGGACGGAAATGAAGCCGACGGGCGCGCCGATGATGAGGGCGGGTTGGAAGGTGGAATGGGGGAGTTCGGCGCACAGTGCGAGGAGGGCGGTGGGGGCATTGCCGATCGCGTAAATGGCTTCGGGATATTGCTCGAAACAGCGCAGCAAGCCGGTTTCAGTGCGAGTTTTGCCCCCCTCAGCGACGGGAGCGCGATCGACGGCAATCATAACGGGATTTTGCGTGGTTTTCGCCACCATCCCCACAATGCCGCGTTCTACCATACTGACATCGACGACGATAGGAACGCCTTGTTGGAGGGCGTTAATTCCGGAGGAAATCGCGCCGGGACTGAATTGCAGCAGGTGGAGAAAGTCGAAATCGGCGGTACTGTGAATGACGCGCCGCGCGATCGCGTATTCTGCCTCATTCAAGGAATGATCGCCGACTTCGCGATCGATCGCGGCAAAACTTTGAGTGAGAATCGGATGATTCAACTCGCTCAAAGGGCTAATTCCGGCCAATCCGGTTCTCGATAGAAGCGATTCATATGATCGAACTTGCACAACTGCACGCGCGTCGCAAGGGGCGAAGGCAGTTCGATTTCGAGCCATTCTTCGTTCAAAGCGCTCAAAACCTCAGCAACGCGATCGCGGTCTAAATTCGGTGAAATTTTGCCAAAATAACCGAGAGTAATATGACCCGTAAAATCGTACTGCTGTTCGATTCCCAGACGCATCAACTCCGAATTTTGATAGAGCGTGCGGCGCAGATGCAAGATGCGATCGTAACCATCCTCGCTTTGCGGGACTAAAGCCGCCATAATCGCGCGAGGACGCAGCATCAAGCCCAGCACTTGTAAGGGAATCGGTCGATCTTGGCTGACAGTGGGGGCGCAACGAGTAAAAGATTGCGCGATCGCCGCGCGCAACTGCTCCTCATAATTAGGTTGTTGCTCGACCGCTTCGCGATAAGCTTCATCCCAAATCAAATCGGCCACCGTCAAATGAAAGCTATCCGGATTGACGGGAACTATTAAACCGTCATCCAACTGCTCGATCAGTTTTTGCTGCGCTTGTGCTAGTTGAGTGGTAAGGGCGGCAACTTCTTCGCCCCCTTCCCATAACGGCACGACAACGCTGTAACCCGGGAAAGAAACGGCTTTCCCGTCCTTAAACTTCGGTGAAGTTTGCAACCCTGCTAATTGGGAGCGAAGGGTAGTGTGGCGAGTCAGTCGCGCCACGCGATTGAGATAAATCGGATAAGAATCGTCCAAGGTAACTTAGGGTGTTGAGGACTGCAACGAAAATTGAAATGAGAGCCAGATTAAGCGGCTTCGAGTTGGTCGAGACGCAACCAAATATTGGGAGTTGGCACGTAAAATTTGACTAAGGCGTACTCATCGTTTAGTTCGAGGATTTCGCCTTTGCTTTCAAACAGATAAGACGAAAACCGGTTATCGCTGGCTTTCGCTTCGAGACTATTATCTAATTTCTCGCGCGAGACGCGCACAAAGCTTCCTTTCTTCAGTTTGTCAGCCATAACGGAGTTAAAAAGGTGTCCTAGGTTTGATTTTGACACGATTTTGCATTTGGGAGAAGCACGAGAGCTTATTTGCCTTAAAAGAAACGGCAGTGCTTCAGGGGAGTTGGAAAACCGCCTATCATAACATTAAGTGTGCCGATTCAGATCGATGACCGCCATGCCTCGATTGCTGGAATGTTTAAAAAATCCCCAATTTGCCAGACTTTACCTGGCACAAACTATTAATTTGGTTGGAGATGCTTTTACTTGGTTGGGGTTAGCACTGTTAGCTTTTGAGGTTGGGGGTGGGAAGGCGGCAGCGATTTTGTCTGGGGCGCTGACGCTGCGAGTGATGGCGTTTGCGATTTTGTCGCCGGTTGCTGGCGCGATCGCGGATCGGTGCGATCGCAAGCAGATGATGATACTGACCCATATTTTACGCGCGATCGCGGTGTGTTTGTTTCCCTTTGTTACCCAAATCTGGCACATTTACGCCCTCGTGCTGGCGCTCAATGTTGTGGGTGCATTTTTTACCCCGACTTATACCGCAACTATTCCCTTCGTAACGGGGAAAGATGACTACCCCAACGCGATCGCGCTTTCGAGTACGACTTATCAGTTACTCGGTGTTTTAGGGCCGGGTTTAGCCGGAAGCGTTGCGGCTTTTGTCGGTACGCGATCGGTATTTTTCATCGATGGATTGACTTTTCTCAGTGCCGCTTTTTTACTCCTCACTTTACCCGGAAAACTCGCTGTAATTCAGCCTCAAGACGAACGCAGAACCATCGGCAAAATGTTCAAAGACCTGGGTCTCGGAACGAATTGTCTATTCAGCGATCCACCGATTCGTTACGCCCTTTTCGTACAACTCGTAGCCGCCATTTCTGGCGCGCAAATTCTGGTCAATACTGTTAGTTACGTTCGGGGAACTTTGAACCTCGGAAAAGTCGAATATGGATGGGTAATGGCAGCCTTTGGGATTGGGGCAACGATCGCGTCTGTGGGCTTAGGAAACTTAGATCGCTCCTATCGAAAAACTAAGTTCGTAGGCATCGGTATCATCTTACTCACTTTAGCGCTCCTGCCTGCTAATGTTGCTAATTTAGGAGGATTGCTAGTATTGTGGGCGATCGCGGGAATCGGACAAACCCTCGTCAATCTTCCCACTCAAACCTTAATAGCCGATCGCGTTGCGGTTGAAATTCAAGGAAGAGTTTACGGCGCTCACTTTGCTTGGAGTCACTTATGGTGGGCTTTTTCCTATCCCTTAGCTGGATGGATGGGCAGTCATTTTCCCGCCCAAAGTTTTTTCTATAGTAGTTTGATAAGTGCTGTACTACTAATCCTCGTTCGTTTTGCCTTCAATCCAACGCGGGGAAGAATGGCGAATAACGGACTGTGGCACGAACACGAACACATTCACGACGAACACCACGCTCACCACCGCTCAACAAATGGCACGATACCTACTCATCGCCATCTGCACTTTCACCCCGAATTGACTTCTTAAAAAAATTAACTTAGATAGCAAAAGAACTGTTCGTCTGCATATAAACGAGCCATTATTCTTCATTCTCCCAAATAGCTGTCGCTATTTCCTCTGTATAGGCTGCCGCATAAACCCAAGCATTGGCTAAGTCGGTTGCAGACAAAGTTGGATAGTCTTTCAAAAGTTGAGCTTCGCTAATCCCTAAATCGCGAGCATTAACTAAAACCCAAACAGGGATTCGAGTTCCACTAATACAAGCATCTCCACCGCATACCCCTGGGATTTTCTCGATTCCACGCCAAGAATTTCCTAAACTTCGAGCGAGGATTTGAATTGCCTGTACTTTCTCGTTTGGCGTTAAGGCAAGTAATTCGGGTTCTAACTTTTGAAGCGTCATCGCATTACTCCCCACCTAAAAAGACTGTATAGAATATTATAACCCATGCCTAAAAATGAAGCGATCGACGAGCAATAGTTCGCACTTCATTTAATCCAAGCTACGGGATATCTGGGTTACAAATTGTGCCAGTATGGGGGGAAGAACGAACTGAATTTGATTCTCCCGATCTTGAATTGTTAACCAGCAACGTTGCTCTAAAGACTGGATAGCACTCAACAACGTACTCAAGTCGGCAAGATTAGCTTCGAGGAGTTGCGCGATCGCGACAGGTTTATTGTGTTGGCTCAGCCAAAATAGAATATTTTTTTCCAATTCTGACAAACGCTGAAATTGCCGTTCTAAATTCCCTTTCAGCACTGCTCCTAAAAATAGAGTTTCATGACGGCAAAATTCAGTAATGCTGCCTCGAAACAAGGTTTTAATTGGGGTTGCTACGTCTTTCAACCAAAGTGGATTACCTTGATAAGTTTCGATCGGGATTGCCCAATGTTCCTCATCAGCTAATTCTTTATCCCTGAGAATTTCTCGAGCGATAGTTCCCAAACCTTGGAGGCGCAAGGAGTAAACTGGAGCGCGATCTCCTTCCCATTGGAAAAACTCTCGGGGTTTTTCCCAACCGATCGCGACAAAACAACTGTTGTGAGAAACTTCCGCAACCAGCTTGAAGAGTTCCTGATAATTTTTGCAATCGGGTTGGTAACATCCCGCAAGTTGTCCGCTGCCGAACAAGGCGTGTATGTCATCTAGAATAACAAAGACGCGATCGCGCCGCAAAACTTCAAGAAGTTGCGACAGTTTTCCCTCCATCGTTTGAGAAACTTTATCGGAATTGGAGAGGAATTGCAGCAAATCGGTTAGCCTTGTTTCAAGGGAAGGAGCAAAACGCAGACTGCGATAGATCGCGCGATCGAAGTGAGTCTTAATCTGTTCGACTAATCGCACCGCAAGAGACGTTTTCCCAATTCCATTCATCCCTACAATCGTCGTGAGGCGACAGCGTTTTTCAACAATCCAGCGTTCCAGAATGGCGAGTTCTTCCGTTCTTCCGTAAAAACGGACAACCTCTGGTGCATTTCCTAAATCTATCTGGGTGCGAAGCGAAGTTGGCTGCGTTTGATTAGTGCCGTCCCCAGTTTTTGAGGGATTGGTGCAAACATTGACATCACCAATATGTTGTACGATATCCTTCCCAAAATGCGAAATATTAGAGTATCGCAAGCGTTCCATTGTGGCGCGGAAATTGGATTTTTTTACATCTTCTCCTAATTCTTTTGACAGTATTTTCCACAATTGGCAAGCAGCATCTTTGACGTGACCTTCAGTAAGATCGCGCTCTTCAGCGATCTTAATGTATCTCTTCCCTTGAAATGTTTCTCGCAATATCGCTAGTTGAAGATCGTCAAGATGTTTATTCGTTTGCCGAAAAATAAGGCGATCTGCAAGCTTAATGATTTCTTCCACTTCCATCGATCGGATGTTGCCGTTTAGCTGAGCTTAATCCGATCTTATCCGACTTTTTAAGTTTCACAACACTTAATCCGATTTTATCCGACTTTTCAGACTTCAAGAATCCCGATTTAATAAGACTTTTTCCATCTGGCAAAAGCTTAAAAATTAGTAAAGAATAGAATTGTACAGCTTTTCCTACTAAAATCGAGACGATGACAGCAAGAGAACTCTCCCTCGCACAATCTAATCTCAAAATGGCATTGTGGCAAGCCGATGCGGACTCAATGAGCAGTAGCGAGTTATATGTCTGGTTAGTGGATAGTGGATTGTCCCACGAAGTCGCAATCCGATTGCACGAGTTGATTTCCTTTACCAAGAGAGTCGGAAGTAAAGTTATCGCCATCGGCAAAATTATTCTGATAAAAATTATTGAGTTTGTCAAGGAACATCGAAATTTAGTTATCGGTGCTGGAATCGGTGCTGCGGTGGCTGCTGCCGTGTCTAGTTTGATAACTTCAGTTCCTTTTTTAGGACAAGTCTTAGCCCCCGTTGCCGCAGCTTTGGGGATCGCAATAACTGCCGTTGGCGCGATCGCGGGACACAGATTGGACAAACGCGATCGGGGAATACAAAGCTCAGGAGGCGTTATCGGATTGGCAGAAGACATCGTGGAAATTGCCAAAGCGTTTTTTCAGTTAGTCATCGACGTTTTTAATACAGTATTTCGTCATGTCATAACTGCTTAAGCATCAGAACAGAAGCCGGGTTTCTGTTGGCAAGTGTTAAATTTCGCGAACGCTGTCACAAAAACCTAGTTTCTCGCCATACTGTACCGAGTCTCAAAGCATGAAAACTCAAAATTTGGAGAACAGAAATGTCCGATCCTAAAAAGCCTAGTAAGGAGCAATTGCTCAAAGCAATTGAGAAGTTGGAGAAAAATCCAGGCGATCGAGTGGGTATCTTAGCAGATGTTGGGATTGCCGCATTTGGAGCGGCTGGAGCCGGAGCATTAGCTGCCGTCTTTGGAGCAGGAGCTACCTCAATTCCAATTGTTACAGCCTTGACTGGGGCTAGTTTAGTTGTCGCTGCACCCGTCACTTTAGTTGCTGGAGCGGCGGTAGCAGGCGGTGCTGCCATCTTTGGAATCACTCGATTGATTAAAGGGAGCGGTTACAGCGAAGGCAAACGAGCAGAAATTCTTAGCAATTTAAAAGATCGGCTCAAAGAAGTTGAAGCTAAAGAAAGGCAATCGAGTCTTAGCGGTGATGATAAGACAGGATTTTATGTTTTCTTGAAAGAACCATTGCAGCTAGAATTGATTAGCCCGGAAGATGCTCGACAACTTATGTCAGCAGTAGAAAGCGGTCAGATTCCGATCAAGGAAGCATATCAGTTGCTTAAAAACATTATCGTAGAGGCTGGTAAAAAATAAATCAATCCACACACTTTTTTTACTGAAGCTAAAGACGAGCGGCAAGCACTGAAAATTTGCGTTGGACGCTTTGAATCTTTTGTAGTGATTCGTAGGGTGGGTTAGGCGCGGCTGCAATCTCTCGGAAAACTCATAACTCTCGTTCCGCGCCGTAACCCACCATTTCCAGCTTTAATAGCATCGTCTAAGGAGATATTCAGTTGTGAGTCAATCCAGTTCGCTGATTTATCAAGCCAAGCAAGGGAACCCCAATGCCATTGCAAGTTTAGTTAATAAATCCCTTGACTCGCACGGTATAAAAGTAATCAAGTCTGTTATTAAACAAAAATGCTTGCATTTTCTCCTCGAAGCCGAAGACTTCTCAGATCGAGAGAAATTAATTAAATTCATAAAATCTGTCTTGCTTAAGCTGAATCCTAATAATATTAATTCTGTAAAAATTTATGGATGCCATAATGGTAATACTGCTCCAGTTTGGAATGCCGAGTTTGTTTTGCTGAGAAGCAATCAAGCACCAAATCAGTCGTCCATTTTGGAATCGCTAGAATCTCAAGTAAGATCGTTATTAAAAACAGAGTCTACTATTACAATTCGGAAAAAACAAGATGCGTTGATTTTTTTCATTAAGTCTTCCAACGACTTAGAAAAGTCTGAAACTTGTAATATTGTTCGCGAATCAGTAGAAAAAACTAGAATTGACGATAACCTAACGACAATCAAAATTTATTTTCAAAAAACAGACGAAGACGTTCCCGATTGGCATCATGAAGAGCGGTTAGAACGCACAAGTCTTAAAGAACAAAATTCTCAAGCGTCTCAAAGTCCTCGATCGCAAGAACAATCTCTTCAGCGCCCATCGCCAGTTATACAAGTAGAACAACTCTCTTATGAATTATTTGAGAAACTACATCTTGCTTTTTTAGCTCCGGTTGCAAGTCGAAATCAGTTTATCCTAAGTGCTTCAGAAGACCCAACAATTTCATCAGATGATGTGGTTCGAGGTTTAAATATTGAATCACTGTCTTCAGAGCTAAAAGAATCTCTGATGCACTCCAGTCAAGTTTTTAAGAACTTGGCGTTAAAATACTCTCTCGATTGCTCATCTCTTGGGGAAGATATCAAAAATCTATTCGATTCCATCAGCGCCGAACTCAAACAAGAAATTAAAGAAAAACTAAACATTGTCCACCAATTAGGTCAAAACTATTTAGAAATTCAAGAAGGAGAATTAAATGTTCTCGAACAGGTGGGGAAGGGGGCTACTCAAGGTGCAATGCAGAGTTTTAGTTGGTTTGGTGGATTGGTTGGAGCATATCAAGGATATCAATCTGTCAACCAAAGAAAACAAGACTTGAAGGTAACAGAGGAACAGTATCTTCAAGCTAGGGAAATGCTGTTTGAAAATATTTTTTCATTCTGGAGGCAATTATACTTAGCAATCGCTGACTTTTGCGATCGCAAACTTGCAGTTAAATTAATTGCCTACCAAGACATTCGGGAAAAAATAGAGCTACACGAACAAAAGGTTGAAAGAGCAATTGAACTATTAAATTCCGATCGCGCTAGCGAAGCAGTTTGCGAATTCGAGTCTGCAAGAGACCTTTTCTGGGAAAAAATAACCCCCTCATTTGCAGACCGGATTATGCTCAAAAATTTATCTGGTAATGAATCGCTTCAGTGGAGAGTTTTTGTTTGGGCAAATGCTTACTTAGAAAACGGCAATCCGCAGCAAGCGAAATATTTCTATGAAATGATACGAGATAACTATACAGCTATTGCTGATGCAGAGTTTGGATTGGCTTGTGTTTACTCTGTTGAAGATCGGGTTGAACAAGCTTTTGATTGCTTGAAATCTGCAATTCAGAAGGGCTTTTGCGATCTCGAATTGCTTGATTCAAAACAAGCATTAGAAAATTTGAGAATGAAAGAAAGCTACACCTTATTTTTTGCTAATGCTTGTAAAACTTGTTCTCCAACAGGCATTGATTACAGTACCTTGGCAGATTATCTTACTGAGAAGCAATGGAAAAAAAGCGATTTTGAAACGTACACCTTAATCTGTAAATCTTTAAAGAAAGGAAGTGAGTCAACTTTTAATAATAACGAAATTGAGCAAATTTCTATTGCCGATCTAAAAAATATTGATTATTTGTGGCGAAAACATAGCGATCGGCTCTATGGGTTTTCAATTCAAAAAGAAATTCAACAAGACTTGGATCCAAACACCTTAATTACGGATAAACTAAGTTGGCCGCAATCTGATAGTCCTGATGAGTTTTTTAAAGACTTTAGTTCAAATGCTCAAAAATCTAGCACTAAGGGGACTCTTCCTTACACAATTCATTGCAAAGGTAGTGGTTGGCTGAATTCGTTTATGTTTTATAAAATTATTGCAAGATTTGAAGAATGAGCTTTTAAGCCAAAACTACTTAAATTTAGTCTTACGGAAACTGGGCGAATACCATTCGCCCCTACCAATTTTATTTTGAAATGCGGTAGAACGTTTCAATGGGCAATTCCGGTAACAAAATACTGCGATCGCACATCCTCAATATTCGCTGATTTTACAAGGGTAGGGGGCTTAATAGCACTGATTGAAAGCTGGTGGGCGCTGCCCACCCTACGAAAGATAAAGGTTTTGGCTACCTCAACTCAAAGTTATCCATTGTCCATTATCCATTGTCAATTATCTAAGCCCGAATCTCTTGCGCCAACCGCTGTCGATATAACTCCCAAGTATAAACCTCGGCTTTGCGTCGCGCCGCGCGCCCCATTTCCGCGAGTTCTTGCGGATGGGTATAACACCATTCCAACTTTTCTTGCAAGGCGGTAACATCGCGAATTGGAACGATAAATCCTTCGACTCCATCTTCGATTAAATCCGCGCCCCCCGAATGGGTGGTGGTAATAATCGGAATTCCGCACGCCATCGCTTCGAGGAGGACAAGCGCCAATCCTTCGACGAGGGAGGGAAAGACAAAAACGCTGGCACGGCTGTAGTATTCGTTGAGGGAGGCGTGGGGAACGGAGGGGACGTACTGCACCCAATCTTGCCATTGCGCCCACCATTGGGTCGGAAATTCATTCAAACCGACGCAGAGTAATTCGGATGCGGGGAAGTTCAGTTTTTGCCAAGCTTGCAAGAGGTAGTGTACGCCTTTGCGAGGCCCGACTCTGCCGACGAAGAGGGCGCGGAAAATGGAATCGGGTTTGGGTTGCGGGGAAAAGTAATCGTGGGGACAACCGTAGGGGATGACGCGAATTTTTTCGGCGGGGATGCCTGCATTGAGAACGGATTGTTTGACAATGGAGGAGGGAACGAAGATGCGATCGCTGAGTTGAATTTCTCGTTCTTTGCGTTCCAGTTTCCAAGCGGGTTCGCGGGTGGATTGCAAGGCGGCGGCGAGTTCGGGAAAGGTTTCGCGTTCTTCGCTTTGCAGTTGGCAACTTTGGCGGTAAAACGCGATCGGCAAGTCGTAAAAACAGGCGATTCCTCGTGCTTTTGCGGCGGCAAAGGTGTTTGCAGCACCGTCTTCGTAGGCATAGACTCCCGTCAGTCCATCTAAATGATGGCGGGAAACGCGATCGTCTAAACCCACATAAACCCAATCTACGAGCGATTGTGGGTTCAATTGCAATTTTTGCACGATCCGCGATCGCATCAAGGCAACGCGCGCGATTTCTCGCAAAGGGTAAGTTCGCAAATTCACCCCCTCGGGCGCAACCCAAGTCCGCCGCGACAACTCCCGCGTTAGAGGTTGGGGAAGGACTTGCAAAGCTTTTGCAAAGTTGCTTTGAGGATCGTAGGTAAGGGTAGTAATAATCTCTTGGAGAAAGCCGAGTTCCCAAAGCGCGATCGCGGCATTGCGAACGTTAGGATTGCCCGTCGGATGACTCAGCGAGATGCGCGGATGATTCATAAAACTGTAAGTATTGCTGTTGTTCGCGCCACGTTTCTACATAATCCAGCCACGGCAGTAAAAAGATAAAACTGTTCGTAAACCAATAATAAATCGAAAAGATATGGTGAAAGACCATCTGCCCCGTAAATAAGACGATATGGAGCATACAAGCTGATAGGGCTAAGTCTCGAAAAAAGGGTTTTCTCAGCTTTAAATAAACCAATCCCAGCGCGCAAATTAAACTCACCCTCAAACCGTACCAAATCCCGAAACCAATCGGCCCCATTTCAATCGCAACTCTCGGCATTTCAATTTCCAAGTTGTTCGGGACTGTAGCACCTGGAGGTAAGTTTAAAAGATTTCGCATAGGAGCCGTTCCTGGATGCGTTGCGCCCGTCCCGTAACCATCTAGATTAGTCGCAAAACTCGTAGAAAAAGGATCGATCGCGGCGCTCTGAATTCGCTCTACTAAGTCATTTGCTGAAGTCGCGCGAATCCAAAATGCTTCTAGAACAGGTTGAAACGCGATCGCAGCCACAGCAGCAGCAATTAGAATAAAAGGAAGCAAGCGACTCAACCAAAGAAGCGTTGTTTCAGGCTGGCGCAGGGCGCGAATTCCCCAAAATCCGATCGCGATTAAAATAGCAGCGAGAACGGGCGTTCGCGAACCCGTCATCAAGCTATTTAATAGCACTAAAAACATTTCAATCAGCGTTAATAATTTCCAGAGTGGCTCCTGTTTTCGTAACACTAAAGGTAACAACAGAGCAAAACAAGCCGAAAGATAGCCTTGGTAGCTATTAATATAAGAAAAAGTGCCGGTAATGCGAACGCTATTGGTTCCGGCAAAACCAAAGGTGGCAACACTAACGGCAATTCCAGGCGCGTATTGATTGATCGGGCTACTGGAGGGGCTAAAAAATTGAACGATGCCTAGCAATCCGACGGGGATAATTAATAAAAGGTGCGTTCTCAAAAATAGATATAACTCTTCCTCCGATTCAAATAAGCTTGGAGTCATCCAAATCATTGGAATATAATAAAGGTAGGCTCGCAGACCAATTAATCCCACTAAGGGAGAACCTAAGTTAGGATTTAAGGATTGAAAAATACACCATCCCGCTGCGGCAAAGATAGCAATATTGATCGGTCTATTTTGAATCGGAAAAAAACGATCCTTTCCCAGAAAAATAAAGTAACGCAGGTAAGCGCCCAACAATACTAAATCTTTTAAAAAATAAATCGCCTCGCTCGCTTGAGGTAAGATCCACTTCCGCAGAGCGCCTTCAATCACTAAAACAAAAAATATCGCTTTGAGCGATCTTCGCCAATCCTGAAAAGACCAGTAAAAAATAATGACTATAGCCGTTAAGGCGATCAGCGTTTTCACGGTAAGTTTGCCTCGATTGCCGCTAAATAGTCTTCAACAATTCTGTTAGTTTGATGGCGCTGGAGGTGAGTTTTTATCGAACTTGTCGCGTTAGAGTCGGGTTCGCCCTTCGATAAAAGCTCCCCTAAAATTTCCGTCAGCGCCGCCACATCTCCATTCGGAAAAACCTTTCCACCCACACCGATAGCCTCCTTTAATCCTCCAGCTTCCGAACCTACCACGTAACAACCACAAGCCATCCCTTCTAATGCAACGATACCAAAGGGTTCTTCCCAACGAGAAGGGACGACTAAGATACGATGGGCATTCAACAACTGCGCCAAAGCTTCCCCCTTTTGAGAACCCACAAACTGGACTTGTTCTGTCAATCCTAATTGTTGCACTTGCTGTTGTAAATTAGTGGCTTCTGGCCCGCTACCTGCAATGGTTAATTGCGGTGTTAAGCCTTGGTGTTGAAGGCGAGTTAGGGCTTCAAGAAGCAAATCAGTACCTTTATCCGATACTAAGCGTCCCACAAAAATCAGTTCGCGCGCCGCTTCGCGAATATCTTCGCGATCGCGCCGAATCTCCACTCTCCGATAAAAGATATCTTCAGCATAGGGATTGGGAATCACCGTGGCCGTTACGGGAAGCTGGTTCGCCACAGCCTGACTCGGAGCAATATTAATCGCAACGCGCGCGACTTGCAACTTTAAGCAATCCTGCCAGCCCGTTCCTCCGTCCAAGCGTCGATACCAGGTTTGATGGGTAATTACGAGCGGTTTTGGAGCAATAATCAGCGGCCACAATCCTTTTAAACTCACGCAAGCTTGAAAAAATACATCGCACCAACGGGTTAATTGTAAGAGCGCTTGTGCTGAGGGACAGCGAACAACTTCAAAAGGAAAAGTTTTACGATCTGTTGCTGGTGTTTGACAAACGACTTTCACGTTCCAACCGCGCCGAAAAAAACCTTCGGCTAGAATTGAAATTACTGTTTCTATTCCACCAATACTTGGATAAAATACTGGCGAATATATCAAAATTTTTCGCGAAGTAACGCTCATGAATTCGGATTTATTTGCTTAAAATACTGTCATTATTAATTACGAAATCCCAATTACGAATTACAAACTCCCAATTACGAATTACGAATTACGAATTACCAATTACGAATTATTATCATCCCGGTAAAAGTTGATGAATTTGTTCGAGGAGATCGACGCAGGAATAAGAATGTCCTTCGACAATAAAAGTGGCAACTTCTTGAAGTAAGGCGTTTAATTCAACTTCGGTATGAATTTGCTCGGACGTGCGGCGGTCGAGTACAAAGATAGGGGGTTTAACAGGCAAGTGTGCCAATTGCCGAAGTTCTTTAAGAAATAATTTTGAGGTTGAGGGAACGACTCCTGAAGGTGAGGTTTCTTGCTGTCCTAAATATAAGAGCAGCAGATCGATCCCTTGATGCTGAATCTGACTGTAAATTTCCGGCCAAGCGCAGGTCTGAAAACATTTGAGTCCGGCTTTTTCGAGATATTGCATGAAGGCTTGAAGAAACTCGATTTCCCCTGCGTCGCACAGGCGTTCGTAAGCGGCAAAACGCTTGTCTAGATCGCGCAGGGAGCCGCTCGGGTGGGTGCGAATCCGCTTGAGATCGAAACGAGGAATGCGTCCCTGACGTAGAGCGCAATCGTCAAGCTCGTCGAGCGAGGAACTCCACTGTCCGCACTGGTCGCCTTTGTCGCATTGCCAATTACTAACGATCGAAATTTGGGGCTGTTGGGTGAGTCCCATCGCAATCTGAATGACTTGTAACAGGGCGGTAATCCCTTGGGGATCGGCGGGAACTAAGCAAGGAAAGACGAGTAACCCTTCGATTTGATTGGCGGCTTCGGTGATTTTGGCATCGAGGGTGACGAGGGGTAAGGCGGCGAGGCGTTCGTGGTTTTTGAGCGATCGCAGGTAGGTTCCGGGATCGTCCAAGCTCAAATCTTCTAGCAGCAAGACATCTGGCCGCCAAACCCGGGCGAGAACTTCGGCTTGTTCGAGATCGTCGGTGGCTAGGATGCGATAGTTGAGTTTAGCAGAGCGGGTGAGAAGCGCTCGGTCGAATTCTGCGGTGAGTTTTCTTCTTTCTTCGTCGAGGTGAGTCCCTTCGTGATTGAGACGGAGAATCGTTACGCTGCGCGTCCCGGTGCGGACACTCCCGGTCGCGCTACGGCGATCGCGTTCGTCTAAGCGATAAAGTAGTTCCTGTAAGGCGGCTTTTTCGGGAGGTAGGGCTAAAAATCCATCGGCTCCATTTTGCAGCGCCAGTTCCTTTTCGCCTCGGGTGGCGGTAATTGCCACGGGAATATGCCGCGTTTTTTCATCGGCTTTAAGCAGCGTCAAGACATCCCAGCCCGAGAGCAAGGGAAGGAGGGGAGCGAGCAGAATAGCACAGGGTTGCAGTCCGCGCGCTTTCTCGAGCGCTTCGGTTCCCGATCGCGCGATCGCGACGCGGTAGCCGAGTTTTTGCAAGCGATCGTTAAGTTGTTCGATCGCAACCAGGGCTGATTCTACGATTAAAATCAGGGGATTGGCGGGCTTGAGGAGTGCGGAAGACGCAACCGTCGTCTTAGAAATACCTTCGCCTGCTGCTGTCTGTCGCACGGCGCGCTCGTCGGGAGGACTCGGAGGCAATAACAGAGTAAACTGACTGCCTTCACCCGCGCGCGAGATAAACGAAATATCGCCACCGTGGGCGCGAGCAAGGCGCTGCGTTAGCACCAAACCCAACCCGGTTCCTTCAAATTGGCGAGTCAGCGGGCTTTCAAGTTGCTGAAATTTTTGAAAAATGAGATGCTGAGAATCTTCGGGAATGCCGATCCCGGTATCCCAAACGGTAAACTCGATCCAGGCTTCCCAACGGCTGACTTCCAAACCGATTTCGCCGTCGGCAGGGGTAAATTTTAGGGCGTTGTCGAGCAAATGAACCAGCATTTGGCGCAGGCGCAATTCGTCCGCGACGATGGCGGTTAAACCTGGTTCGATCGCGAGGGTAAAGCGAACCTCCGGCTCGTCTTCTGCGGCTTTTCGAGCCAGATGCGTTCGCGCTTGCTCGTAAGCCCGATTGCAAATTTCCTCTATCCTGACCGGCTCGATATTTAATTTGAGTTGTCCGGCTTCGATCCGCGTCAAATCGAGCAAGTCGTTGACCACGCTCATTAACTGTCGCCCGCTTTGATAAATTAGCGAAGCGTAACGTTCTTGTCGGGGCGTGAGTTCGCCCAATTTGCGATCTTTAAGCAAGGTCGATAGGCCCAAGACTGCCGTGAGCGGGGTTTTAAGTTCGTGGCTGATGCAGGCTAAAAAGTCGTCTTTGAGGCGATTGAGTTGGATCAGATCGGCATTTTTCGCGGCGAGTTCCTTACACAACTGCCGTTGTTCGGTAATATCGGTAGCCAGGATCAGCCACATCGGAGTCTGAAGGCTGGAGAACGCCGTTTCGAGGGGCGGAGAGATGAAGTCGAGGTTCAATTGCGAAGCAACTTCCAAGGGAACTTTAATGAATTGCCAAGTTGCGATCGTATTGAGGTTGAGGTGACTTTTTAATCCGGTTTCCATTGAATAAGACGCTCCGGCTCGAGCGGGAGCGTTAAGCGAGTCGGCATCCTGGGTTAAATTACACCAACTGCTGTAGGGATAACTCGTTTCTGAGAGTTCTACTCCCGAGCCGCGCAAGCTCTCGCTGCTTTCTCCGAGTCGATCGCGCCAAGCTCGATTGGGATAGCGGAGTTCGTCGCGAGGAGTTTGCAGCATTAAGGGAATGGGCAGGCGATCGAGCAGTTGCAGCAGGGTAGCGCGGGCGGGCGAGGTGGTGGGCGGCAGCATTTCGAGATCGCTGTAAACGGGCAGCAAACTCGAAAACAAGCGCCAACTATCTAGCAGCCCTTTAAACTTGCCGTCTTCATCGACGAGGGCGCAGAGTTGAACTTCTTTAGCATCTAAATGTCCGGCTTGCAGGTAAGATAAAAAATCTTTAACGCTCGTCGTTGCGGGCAAGCTAAGGATGGGAGCGATGAGGGTACGAGCGTCGAATTGCTCGATGGGGATCGAACTGCGATCGACTGTTCCTCGAGCGCGGGCGGGATTGTAGAAGGGTTGAACCTGGCAGTTGAGGTAAGGGATTAACGCTTTGAACGCGATCGCTCCAATCGGATTTTCTCGTTCTCCCAGCGCGATGATGATTTCGTTCTGACCGCTCTCGAAGAGGGATTGTAGGGTATGGAGACCGACGGTCAGTTCGCAGACAGGAGCGGGCTGAAGGAACTGTTGGAGCGTGAGGGCAAAATGAGACATGGGCGGTAAGACAGGATTGCAATCGGGCTGCGGATGGGGAATGATAAGAGCGATCGAATCCCGGCGTTTCAATCAGACTTTAGTCAAAAAGGTTCTTTATATTTCCACTTAAAGCTTTATTAATCGCAACTGAGAGCGGCTTCGGTTTTCCAGGATATATCTTCCGAGCCGAGCGAGCGCTGTTCCAACTTTAATTATCGTCCTTTCTCTGAGTCTCCCAAGCTGTGCTTACAATTAATTACATTTCTGAGAACGCCCTTATCATTTCAATGATAAGCTGATACAAGTTGGAGACGAAATTAATTTTTAATTAAACAATAATAGACCGCCCCTTTTCTTTGTTCGCGTCGAATGTCAGACAGCCAGCATAACCCCGAGCCGCTTTCTAGCTCTACTTCCCACTCGCCCTTAGCGATTTACGCTTGCGTTGAAACTCCATCGCTCGCTGAATCTTTAAAGAAATATCTTGCCAGCGATCGCTATACTCCAAACTGGCTTCAGTCCTCTCCATCGTTACACGAAGCGATCGCGTCCTTAAACGATCGCATCGACTGTCTGATTGTCGAACGCTCTCCTAACCTACTCGCGGAGCTCGAGACGCTGTACGCTAGCGGAATTTTACTTCCAGTCGTCTTGCTGGAGTCAGAACTCTCCAACTTCGAGCGCTACACCTATCATACCGCCGAAGTTTCTCATTCGGTTGCCACCCTCGATCGCCTCTCCCAAGCCATCGATCGCGCGATCGCGCAATTTTTAACCCTCGCCCCTCCCCACCCCTCTCTCCCGCCCACCCCCAACCCCACCCTCGCCAATTCTCTATTGCTTCAGCAGCGCCGCCTCTCGGAAAAACTTCAAGAAAGACTCGGATACCTAGGGCTTTACTACCAGCGCAATCCTCAAGATTTTTGGCCCAATCTCTCCGATGACGAGCAAAAGGCCATATTCCAAGCACTCTCAGCGGAGTATCGGGAAATCTTGCTCGGTTACTTCAGCGAGGTTTCTGACATCAATCAAACCATCGATCGCTTCGTTACCCAAGCTTTTTTTGCCGATCTTTCCATCTCCCAGGTTTTAGAAATTCATATGGAGCTAATTGATGAATTTTCTCAGCAACTTAAGCTCGAAGGACGCAGCGAAGAAATTTTGCTAGACTACCGACTGACCTTGATCGATGTCATCGCTCATTTGTGCGAAATGTATCGCCGTTCGATTCCCCGCGAAGATTTACTACTAGCCTGGTATGCCAGAGACTAACAGAGGCAGAGAGAAATGCGCCTCTTTTTCCTTTAAAATCTTTCCAAAGCTCTCCGAAGCAGCTTTGGAAAATTTTAATCCGGCATTTTGAATGTCCCGGCAGCGATTCTCGCTCTTAACTCTCACAATTCCCCTATTAATGCTATCTTATGAGTGCGCCGAAGAAAACCTACGTTCTCAAGCTCTATGTGGCTGGCAATACGCCTAACTCAGCTAGAGCCTTAAAAACGCTGAAAAGTATTCTCGAGCAAGACTTCCAAGGCGTGTATGCGCTGAAAGTGATCGATGTTCTGAAAAATCCTCAACTCGCTGAAGAAGATAAAATTCTTGCTACTCCAACCTTGTCTAAAGTTCTACCACCCCCCGTTCGGAAAATCATTGGCGACCTATCCGATCGAGAAAAAGTTTTGATCGGTCTCGATTTACTGTACGAAGAAATCGATAATTTATCCTAAAATATTGAATCGATCGATTTTAATTGACTCCTTTTTTAAAAAGTTACACTGTCTTCGATAGTTCAGAAATGAATCAACCGAATCTTAAGGAAACAAGCGACAAAGAATTACCGCCTAGAGGAGTTCAAAAACTCCGCACCATGATTGAAGGTTTCGACGAAATCACGCATGGGGGGATGCCAATCGGACGAACGACTTTAGCCAGCGGGACAGCGGGAACGGGAAAAACCCTACTCGCGATTCAGTTTCTCGTTCACGGAATCGAACATCTCGACGAATCCGGTATTTTTGTTACCTTTGAAGAAGCACCCATTGATATCATTATTAATGCCACCAGCTTCGGTTGGGACTTACAAAAACTGCTCGACGAAGGGAAGTTATTTATCCTCGACGCTTCCCCCGATCCTGAAGGTCAAGAAGTTGTGGGAAATTTCGATCTCTCCGCTTTAATCGAGCGAATTCAATACGCCATTCGTAAGTATAAAGCCAAACGGATTTCGATCGATTCAATAACGGCAATTTTTCAGCAATACGAAGGCGCTTCTGTGGTTCGGCGCGAAATTTTTCGCCTTATTGCTCGTCTCAAGCAAATTGGCGTAACCTCGATCATGACAGCCGAACGGGTTGAAGAATACGGTCAAGTCGCGCGTTATGGTGTTGAAGAATTTGTATCGGATAATGTCATTATCTTGCGTAACGTTTTAGAAGGCGAACGGCGGCGACGAACAATTGAAATATTGAAGTTGCGCGGCACGACCCATATGAAAGGAGAATATCCGTTTACGATTACGAATGGTGGAATGAGTATTTTCCCATTAGGCGCGATGCGTCTGACGCAAAAATCCTCAAATACTCGCATTTCTTCGGGCGTTAAAACTCTCGATGAAATGTGCGGAGGAGGGTTCTTTAAAGATTCGATTATTCTGGCGACGGGAGCAACCGGTTCGGGTAAAACTTTGTTGGTGAGTAAGTTTCTTGAGGAAGGTTGCAAACAAGGTGAAAAATCAATTTTATTTGCTTATGAAGAATCTCGCGCTCAACTTTCGCGTAATGCCAACTCCTGGGGCGTAAGCTTCGAGGAAATGGAAGAAAAAGGGCTATTAAAACTGCTTTGTTCCTATCCCGAATCGGCGGGGCTAGAAGATCACTTACAGATCATTAAATCGGAAATCGCTCAATTTAAGCCTTCTCGGATTGCGATCGATTCGTTATCTGCGCTGGCACGCGGCGTGACGAATAATTCATTTCGGCAGTTTGTGATTGGCGTAACCGGCTATGCCAAGCAAGAAGAAATTACTGGATTTTTCACCAACACAACCGACCAATTTATGGGGTCGCACTCGATTACTGAATCGCATATTTCGACGATCACCGATACAATTATTATGCTACAATATGTAGAAATTCGCGGTGAAATGTCGAGGGCGCTAAATGTCTTTAAAATGCGCGGTTCTTGGCACGATAAAGGAATTCGAGAATATCAAATTAGCTCGGAAGGACCGGATATTAAAGATTCGTTCCGCAACTACGAACGAATTATCAGCGGCTCGCCAACCCGTATTGCGATCGATGAGAAATCAGAACTATCTCGCATTGCTCGGGGGGTAAGAGATAAGATTAATGAATGAGGGATGGGGGAATGAGGAATTGTGAGTGATGAAAGGTGAATTGAGCGACGAACGGCGGCAGGAGGTGATTGCTTGGTTGCGCGATCGCGTTCCGGAAGCAAGAGTGCGCCATATTCTCGGAGTCGAGCAGTTAGCGGGAGAGTTGGCGCAACATCACGGACTCGATGTAGAGCGGGCAAAAATAGCGGGTTTGATGCACGATTTAGCCAAGTATTTTCCGCCCCGAGAGTTGCTCGCTCGGGCAGAAACAGCGGGGATTGAAATCGATTCGGTTTGCCTTGCGAATCCCCACTTGCTTCATGCTGATGCGAGCGCAATGGTCGCCAGAGAACAGTTCGGGATTGAAGATCGAGCAATTTTAGAGGCGATCGCCAATCATACGCTCGGCAGACCGGAAATGAGTCCCTTAAGTTGTATTATATTTGTAGCAGATGCGGCGGAGCCGAGTCGCGGCACGTCCTCAGCACTCGAAATCCTGCGCCGCGTCAGTTGGGAGAACCTCTATGAAAGCGTCGGGCGTGCCAGCGATTGTTCGCTGCAACATTTGCTCGAACGGCGGTATTTAATTCATCCGCGCACGATTTTAACTCGGAACTGGGCAATAGCGCGATCGCAAGCAGTCCGAAAGTTAAGAAAAAAAACAGATTAGCCGCGCTTGCGCTTTGCCTTCGTTAGGATTGAGGTTTACGCGACTGTTATAAGTTCCCCCTTCCACTCCCCGGAGAAACGAACAGATTCAATCTCCAGGATCGAAAGCAATCTCATTAAGTCGAGCATCGCCCCTATCGAAAATTAAGAAACTGCATGAACGAACGATACGATTTAGAGCGTCGATCCTCAGTCGCCCATCAAGACCGGGCGCAAGACGCAGACGCATCTCTCCAACTCGCTTGGACAATCGTGCAAGCCGCTGACGATCGCAAAGCTGCCGATCTGGTCTTGCTGAAAGTCACCAACGTCTGTTACATGACGGATTATTTCGCGATCGCGACTGGGTATTCTAAAACCCAAGTTCGCGCCATTGCCGACGCGATCGAAGAAAAAGTCGAACAGCAATACCACAAAAAGCCGCTGCGCATTGAAGGAAAAGCGGAAGGTACGTGGATACTCATCGACTACGGCGACGCGATCGCGCATATCATGTTGCCAACAGAGCGCGAATTCTATAACCTCGAAGCCTTCTGGGGACACGCAGAACGCCTCGAATTGCCCCTGCGCCTGCTAAAAGAAGAATAAATGACCCACAAACTTCCCTTGTCGGTTTGCCCCGTTCCCAGCGACCAGCAACCCGTCAACGAATACGAACAACTGCGGGAATCTTCCCTATTTCGCTGGACGACCTTAGACGGTTTTGCCTACGCGCGCAAATTGTTCTGGGTTTGGCTTTGGGGATGGATTGTTACCGGGCCAATTGCGGCGGCGAGTTTCGCTCCCGCTCGCTTCCCCTTGCAGTTTGCCCTCTGTGCTAGCGGCGGGGCGCTGATTTTAGTCGTATTGCTGTTAGTGCGATTTTACCTGGGCTGGTCTTACGTGCGCGATCGCCTCAGCCAAGATACAATCTTCTACGAAGAGTCCGGCTGGTACGATGGGCAAACTTGGCAGAAACCACCGGAAATGGTGGCTCGCGATCGCCTCATCGTCACCTACCAAATTCAACCCATCCTCGATCGCCTCAAGCAAAGCCTGGGCGCGATTGCTCTGGCTTTAGGGATCGGCAGCTTAGCTTGGTTGGCCCTCTAAGCTTAAAATCAACATTAACCCAAACCCACAATCTGAAATCGTAATGACGAGGGGAAAACGCACGCACGCACCCGATCTAGAAATTCGCCTACTCCGCGAAGGCATTACCGAATCAACCCATTATGTGACTGCTGTCGTTTGCGATAGCCGAGGTCGCCAGCTTTCTGCGGCTGGCAACGCCCAAAACTCCACCTTTATCCGCTCCTCCCTCAAACCCTTTCAAGCCCTCGCCGTTACCAGTACCGGCACTCTCGAACGCTTCGGTCTTAACGACAAAGACCTCGCCATTATTTGCAGTTCTCACCACGGCACCATCGAACAAGCGCGCCAAGTCTTTCGCATCCTCTGGCGCTGCGATATCGAGCCGAGCGCCTTGCAATGCCCAATTCCGGGAGAAGGCAAAACCCGCTTGCAACACAACTGCTCCGGCAAACACGCCGGAATGCTTGCCGTTTGCCGCCAGCGGGGGTGGCCCCTCGAAACTTACCTGCGACGCTCTCACCCCGTTCAACAACTGATTGTTAGTAAAGTTGGAGAACTGTTAGGGATGCCGGGAGATGAATTCATTCGCGCTCGGGATGACTGCGGCGCTCCCACTTATGCCATGCGTTTGGAGCAAATGGCGACGCTTTACGCCCGCCTCGCTTCGGGGAACAATCTCGATTTAGAGCGCATCGTCCGCGCGATGGTTTACAATCCGGTTTCCGTCGCTGGCGAAGGCGGCTTCGATACCGAATTGATGCAGTTGAGCGGAGGCGAATTGGTCAGCAAATCCGGCGCAGAAGGGATTCAATGTATCGGTCGCATCGGCGAAGGGATGGGATTGGCGATTAAAGTCTTGGATGGGGCAAAACGCGCTAAGTACGCGGCGGCGATTCAAATTCTCCGACAACTCGGTTGGTTAGATCCCTCTAAGGCAGAAGCACTCGCCGAAAAGTTTATGAATCAGGGGGAATGCAAGCGTTTGGAAGCGGTTGGCGAACTGCCTTTTTTATGAACGGGCGGTTCCTCACTCGCTATTTTTGAGGATTTCTCGGGCAACTTTTTCCGCTACCGGCATTACGGACAAACGATTGCCGGGGCGGACTAAAAGAAGTTCTGTTGCCTCGAATTGGGCTTTTAAACGCGACAGGGATAAAGGCTGAGAAAATATCTTGACAAATTCGACCTCAACTGCATTCCAACGCGGCGCTTCGGGGGTAGCTTTAGGGTCAAAATAGGCGCTATTGGGGTCAAATTGGGTAGGATCGGCAAAATTGCTGCGAATGACGCGCGCGAGTCCGACAATTGCGGGGGTTGTAATGTTGGAATGGTAGAAAAAGACGCGATCGCCCGGTTGCATTTGCCGCAAAAAATTACGGGCTTGATAGTTGCGAACGCCATCCCAAACGGTTGTCCCGTCGCGTTCCAGGTCGTGGATACTGTAAGTTTGGGGTTCGGATTTGAGCAGCCAGTCAGTCAAAATTAAAAATTAAAAATTAAAAATTAAAAATTAAAAATTTTCTATTGATTATTCATTATTGATAATCTCCGCTTCATCTTGAAGCTTTGTGTCGTTCGGAATGTCTGGATAGCGAGAATCTTGGCGAACGCGCAGAATGGCTTCGCGATCGGTTCGTTTGCTCTCCGTCAAGCGTTGAACTTCTTGCTCGAAGCGAGCGATCCCCTGTTGAAAAAAGTTGGGAGAAGAATTTTCAATCAGCGATCGCTCGATTTCTGGGGGGAGAAACGTTTCCGGGCGACCTTGCGCCCAAGCGGGGCGACTCACTCCCAGCCCTATCATCAAGAGAGTGCAAATCCCGAACCTTGTCGAAAAATTCATGGCTTGCCTGCATCCAATCGAAAAACTCTACTGGTTTTCAAGGATAGCAGGATTAGTAATTCGTAATTCGTAATTCAGCCCTCAGCCCTACATAATTCATCACTCATAATTCATAATTCATAATTCCGCTCCGAGACTGAGTTGAGGTATTGGGTCGCGAATCCGGTAAAGTGTATAAGGTAAGCCGTCGCCATCATTGGGTATGGGAAAGACCATTTGGGAACTCGATTTTTACTCGCGTCCGATCTTCGACGAAAACCAAAAAAAAATGTGGGAGGTCTTAATTTGCGAAAGTCCACTCGATGTGACGCGATCGCCAGATTCCCTATTTCGCTATGCCGAATATGTTGATAGTGCTGAGGTGAACTCGCTCCGCCTGCGTCAAGCGCTAGAAAATGCGATCGCGCAAGCACCCGCGCCGCCCAATAAAATCCGCTTCTTTCGCCGCCAGATGAATAACATGATTCTCAAAGCGTGCGAAGATGCCGATATTCCGGCCGCCCCCAGCCGTCGGACTTATGTCCTCGATCGCTGGCTAGAAGACAGATTGGCAAATTTTTACCCCCAACAACCGGGATACGATCCCGCTGCCGCCCGAGCGGCTAACGTTCAATTTCCTGCTTCTACCGTCATTCCCCTTCCCGAGACGGTTAAAGGCGACAAAACCGATAAATGGAGTTTCGTCAGCTTAGAAGCCGCCGCTTTTGAAGACATGAGCGAGTGGGACATTGCTTTTGGCGAAGCCTTTCCTGTCGAAATGATGGACGTTGCGCCGGACGCTCGCATCCCCGGATTCATTGTTTACTCGCCTCGGGCGATGCCAATGGCTGCCTGGATGTCCGATTTAGAAATGTCGTTCCTGCAATTTGAGGCGGGAAATCTGCCCAAACTTCGGCTGGAAACTGGCGCGAGCGACAGTTGGAGTTTAGCGAATCTAACAACGCCTCAAACCGTCGCGGAAGGAGAAGGATTTGAAATCGCAAAAGCCAAAGCCAACGGCATTCATTTTTTCGCTATCCAATCGAATCCCGCATCGGAATCCTTTGCCGGATTTTGGCTAATGAAGTCAAGTTAAGCCATTCTTGGCGCTATACGAGCGTTTTCGCGCGAGATGAAAACGTTTGAATTCCAACATCCAACCTCCAAAACTCGGATGACCAAACATTATCCCGAACATCGGCAAGCAGAAGACCTCGCCGCACAACTGCTGGATTTAGCAGCTAGAGCGGGAGCAGAACGGGCTGAAGTTTACCACTCGCAAGCTCTCTCGCGTCCGGTGTTTTTTGAGGCTAATCGGCTCAAACAACTCGAAATTTCTGAGTCGGAAGGAACGGCGCTGAGGATTTGGCGCTCTGGTTGTCCGGGGTTAGCGGTGGCTTACGGACAAGTAGATTTGCAAGCGTTAGTGGAAAAAGCGATTGCGCTTTCTCACCTCACTACCCCCGAAACACCGGAAATGGTCGAAGGGGAAACCCACATTTTTCCCGATTTGGGCGAAGAAATGGCGGTGGAAGAGTTGGTTAAACTCGGACGCGATGCGATCGCTCATTTGCGGGAACGCTATCCAGAAGTCCTCTGCGGCGCGGAATTGGAGTGCGAGCGCGAAACCACGACGCTGATTAATTCTCGCGGCCTTTACTGCCAATATACCGATATTACCCTCAGTTGTTTTTTAGGCGCGGAATGGGTGCGGGGCGAAGATTTCCTCGGGATCTACGAATCTCAGGAAATTCGCGGTCAACTGAATTTAGTGCCGATGGTGCGATCGATGTTAACGCGCTTGGATTGGGCTGCCCGGAATACAAAATCGCTTTCCGGACGCATCCCCATCCTTTTTACTAACAACGCCGCGCCTTTACTCTGGGAAACTGTTTCCGAAGCCCTCAGCGGCAAACTTATCGCTGAAGGCGCTTCGCCCTGGACGGAACGGCAAGATGAATCCGTCATTGCTGACTGTCTTACCCTGCGTCAGAAGCCGACAGAAGGCCCCTATAGCTGTCCTTTTGATGACGAAGGAACCCTGACGCAATCTTTTGCCCTGATTGAGGGGGGCAAAATGAAACAAGCGTACTGCGATCGCGCGACGGGTCGTCTCCTCGGCATTCCCAGCACGGGTAACGGTTTTCGTCCCAGTTTGGGGCGCTATCCGACCCCCGAACTGATTAACCTCGCGATCGATCCCGGACGGGGCAGCCTTGAAAACTTAATTGCATCCATCGATCGAGGAATTTTAGTCGATCGCGTCCTTGGGGATGGGGCCGATATTTCTGGCGATTTCTCCGTCAATATCGATCTCGGCTATCGTATCGAAAACGGCGCGATTGTCGGCAGGGTCAAAGATACAATGGTCGCCGGGAATGTCTATACTGCCCTCAAGCAAGTGATTGCCCTCGGAGGCGATGCCGTTTGGAATAGTGCTTGTTATACTCCTTCCATTCTCGTTAGCGGCTTATCTGTTGTGGGCGGAAGTTAAATAATGAATAATGAATGGTGAATAATGAATTATGAATTATGAATTATGAGTGATGAATGAGGAAAATTATGAAGGATGAGGGGTGAATTTTAATCGATTAAAAACGAGATTGGGAGAGAAGAATAAAAAAGACCGCTGTTAAAAACAGCAGTCTTTATAAACACAAAACAGTTACTTTGTCAAGCTATTTTTCGATACTCTTAAAAATTAAGCGATTTCATTGCCAATTGATACAGGACAATTGGCAATTATTCAGGACAGTCTAGGTATCGTAAACGCGAGCTTCTAAAGCGTCGGGGTTATCTTCACAGTATTCGTCAAAATAACTTTTATCCATCTTTTTTGCTCGGCGATGAGCCGCATCTGCTTGCATCTCTTCAACAATGTCCCAAGCCGCAGCACATTCGGGCGAAGTGGGGCCTTTTTCAGCACAAACCGCGCGAGCATTTTCTCGGGCTTGTTGGATATCGTTTTCAATAATCACTTCTTTCGGTTGCTCGACAAAATCTCCTTTACGGAGAATATCGGTGACAGAAATTACCCCTAAAAGCTTGTCTTGAATGACAGGAGCGCGGCGGATGCGAGTATTAGCAAATAAGCGCGCCACATATTCCACCTCGAGTTCTGGATTGACGGTGATGCAGGGCTTAGTCATGATTTCGTAGACTCGTACCGTCTTCGGATCGATTCCGTAAGCTGTTACTTTGTAGATAACATCGGTTTCAGTAACAATTCCGTAAGCATCCTGTTCGGTACGACGTTCGACAATTAGCGATCGCAAGCCGCGCTCTTTCATTAACTTAATGGCTTCCGTCACGAGCGCCGATCCGCGAATGGTGACGACATCGGTCGTCATAATATCCGAGGCTCTCATATAATAAAAGTTTTTACTGAACAATCTTTAAATATTGTTAAGGACAACGGGACAAAACGCAACTGGTTAAACGGTTGCCTGCACTTATAATTTAAGAGTCTAAGATTATTGCTTTGGATTGTTCGGAGGGAATTGGATGCGGATTTTAATAATGGGGGGAACGCGCTTTATTGGGGTGGCGCTGACTGAGAAATTGCTGGAAGCCGGACATGAGGTGGTGCTATTTAACCGAGGCAATAAACCCATCCCAGAAGGAACGACGCAAATTAATGGCGATCGCACCGATGCTACTCAACTGAAAGAAAAGTTGACAAATGAATCGTTTGATGTTGTCTTTGATAATAACGGCAGAGAGCTAAGCGATACGCAGCCGTTGGTCGAGATTTTTGGCGATCGCGTCCAGCATTTTATCTACGTCAGTTCGGCGGGAGTTTACCTCAAATCCGAGCAAATGCCCCATCGCGAAGGCGATCCTGTCGATCCGAAAAGTCGCCACAAAGGGAAACACGAAACCGAAAGCTATCTGGCTACCGCCGGGATTCCTTGGACTTCAATTCGGCCGACGTATATTTACGGCCCTCAAAATTATAACGACTTGGAAGCCTGGTTTTTCGATCGCATCGTCCGCGATCGCGCCATCCCCATTCCCGGAAACGGCGCGCATTTCACCCAATTCGGTCATGTACGGGACTTAGCGGCAGCAATGGTGGCAGTTTTGGGCAACGAAAAAGCGATCGCTCAGATTTATAATATATCCGGCGATCGCTACGTCACCTTCGACGGTTTAGCGCGCGCCTGCGCCACCGCCGCCGGGAAATCCCCCGATGCCATAAAACTGGTGCATTACGACCCCAAACAGTTTGACTTTGGCAAGCGCAAAGCCTTCCCCCTGCGCGTACAGCACTTTTTCGCCGACGTGCATAAAGCAATGGACGAATTGAACTGGCAGCCGGAATTCGATCTCGTTTCGGGGTTAAAAGATTCCTTCCAAAACGATTATCTCAGCAGTGGACGCGATCGCGCCGAGATTGACTTTTCCCTCGACGACGAAATTCTCGATCGAGCTTAATTTCAACTGGCAAATTTCTATCTTGAAACTCTCCGCACTTTTAGGGCGGAGATTTTTGTGCTGAAGACGGCCTTAATGTCTTTTGTCCTTACAGTATCGATTCCCGCCGAATAACCGCGCTCCGTCTTTTGATAGAGTGCCAATCCTCATTTATCTATCGATGGTTTGAGGAGAAAGCATCTGGGCTTCATCTAGTATGACTTTACAGTTGTCGAAAGCTAGGGAAGAGCCATATAAGCTCTCATCAGAAAAGTAAGGAAAGATTTTTTTTCAACCTAGAAATGAAGCAGACAGCATCCGTACCACGGGATGCACGCCCCAGAGGAAGTAGAACGATTGTCTGTGCGCCGAGCTAAAGGATTACGAGCAAAGCCTTGAATTCAACGCTCATACGCCAGATTAGCCCATTTTCGGAAAGGAAGAAAAGCCAGTCGCGATCGCACTCGCGATTCATGCAATGTACCTTGCAGGGAGTTAAGGTTCCCCTTATTTCAACGCGAAAGCTATCTTCCCGAGTTACCCATTTCGTTAAAAGACAACGACAGCCCAACGATCGCTAGAGCAACTTTCATGATAAATACCCAAGCACAAACTGCCTCATCCAGCACCCAGAGGGGCAAAATCCGTTATGCAGTCGTCGGTCTGGGCTGGTTCGCTCAGTCGGCAGCCTTACCCGCCTTCGAGCAATCGGAAAATTCCGAGCTAGTGGCGCTGGTTTCAGACGACCCAACGAAGCTGAAGGAATTGGGAAAAGAATACGGAATCGAGCAGACTCATTCCTATGAAGAGTATGACGAATTGCTCGCGAGTGGCAAGATCGATGCGGTCTATATTGCTTTGCCCAATCACCTGCACTGCGACTATACAGTACGGGCGGCTAAAGCGGGCATTCACGTTTTGTGCGAGAAGCCGATGGCGATGGACGTAGCAGAATGCGAAGAAATGATCCAAGCGGCAAAAGAGAATGATATCAAGCTCGCGATCGCGTATCGCCTGCATTTAGAAGAAGCGAATTTACAAGCCGTAGAGATCGTGAATTCGGGCAAACTTGGCGAACTGCGTATCTTTAATTCCTTATTTACCCAAGCAGTGGAAGACGGTAACATTCGCCTCGATCGCGAAATTGGCGGCGGAACGATCGAAGATATCGGCATCTACTGTATCAATGCGGCGCGTTACCTGTTCCAAGACGAACCCCTAGAAGTCTTTGCAACTAGCGCTAGTAATGGTGAGGAACGGTTTAAAGAGGTTCCGGAAATGACGAGCGCGATTATGCGCTTTCCCGGCGATCGCTTGGCGGCGTTTACTTGCAGCTTTGGTGCTGCTAAAACGTCGCACTATCAAGTGTTGGGGACGAAAGGCGATTTACGAGTCGAACCAGCTTATGCCAGTTCGGGGGAAATCAAGCACGTTCTCACGATTGAGGACGACAAAAAAGAGACTACTTTTGAACCCCACGGTCAGTTAGCGGCTGAGTTTGTCTATTTCTCCGACTGCATTTTACAAAACAAAGAGCCGGAACTGTCGGGCAAAGAAGGATTGATTGATGTCGCCATTATTAATGCCTTGAACGAGTCGATCGCAACGGGTTGCTTTGTCCCCATCTCTGTGCCGGAACGCGATCGCCGCCCGACTGCCGAGCAAATAATCGAACGTCCTCCAATTGAGGAAGAACCCGATTTAATTAATGTCGCAGATCCAGCAGGTAACACTTAATACCAATTCAAAATTAAAAATGAAGAAACCTAGATATATTAAGGGTTTCAGCCTCAAGATATGTCGTCCGAACTCGGAGAATTGGTTTAAACAGCGCTTCTGTCGTCGGGTGAATCTTATTTTTTCCCGCTTCAATCTACAGAAATCGGGAATGCTTACATTGAGCATTATGTCAATAGGCTGGGGCGAATTAATCCGGCAGAATGACTTTCGACCCTAGCGAACAAATGAAGCAGTTTGTAAGAGGAAATAAGCCTCTTCATTCGGTCGATAACAGTTGTAGTTCTGGGGTTTTACCCCATCACAAGGAGATAGAAAATATGGAAATAACATCGAGTAGTAATAGCGAGCCAGAAAGAGAGCGCGCGGGAAATATTAGCGAGACCGAGCGCTGGGGTTCTTTGATTGCCGGAGGGGCCATGATTCTGACTGGATTGAGTCAGCGATCCTTGCGAGGCGCTCTATTAGCGGTAGCTGGCGGTGGCTTGGCTTATCACGGTGCAACGGCAGACAAAAGTTTGCCCGATCGCGCCATTGAAGCCACAGGTTTGGATAAACCGATTCGAGTCGAAAAAACCGTCGCGATTCAAAATAAGTCGCCGGAAGAACTTTATCGTTTTTGGCGCAATTTTGAAAATTTGCCCGCTTTTATGAAACATCTGAAATCGGTGACAGTGCTGGACGAACGGCGATCGCATTGGGTGGCTGACGCGCCGTTAGATAATGCGGTGGAGTGGGATGCTGTTATTGCCAGCGATCGCGAAAATCAACTGATTACTTGGATGTCGGTGGAAGGCTCGCAGGTGGAACATTCGGGCTTAATTCGATTTCGCGCGCTACCCCACGGACGCGGTACTGAAGTCAAAATGGTCATTGAATATAGCGTTCCGGGCGGTCAATTAACTTCCGCGATCGCGAAACTCTTTGGCGAGTCCCCAGAACAGCAAATTGGCGAAGATTTGCGCCGCTTCAAAATGTTAATGGAAGCCGGAGAAATCGCGACGACCGAGGGGCAACCTACGGGGCAAAGGTAATTCGTAGTTCTAATTCGTAATTCGTAATTCGTAATTTGGAGTTCGCGAATTACCAATTAGCGACGAATTGCAGCTTTGCGGTTTGATAAGACTGATTATTTACATTAACAAAGACTTGATATGAAAGCAGTTTGTTGGCAAGGAACTCGTAAGATCGAGGTTGAAAATGTACCGGAACCGACCATTCTCAATCCTCGCGACGCGATCGTTAAAATAACCACTACCGCCATTTGCGGATCGGATTTGCACCTCTACAATGGTTACAATCCGACGATGCAAAAAGGCGATATCCTCGGTCACGAATTCATGGGCGAAGTGGTCGCCGTGGGAAGGGCAGTGAGTCGCGTTAAATTAGGCGATCGCGTCGTCGTTCCCTTTACCATTTCTTGTGGGGCTTGCTTCTTTTGCCAGCAAGATTTATGGTCGCTGTGCGATAACTCCAATCCCAATGCTTGGATGCCAGAAAAAGCAATGGGTCATTCCCCCTCCGGTTTATTTGGCTACTCCCATCTCACCGGCGGCTATGCGGGCGGTCAAGCCGAATATGCCCGCGTTCCCTTTGCTGATGTGGGTTTGTTCCCAATTCCCGAAGGACTCACCGACGAACAAGTCGTATTTCTCACCGATATTTTCCCCACCGGCTACATGGCTGCGGAAAATTGCCACATTCAGCCGGGAGATACCATCGCCATTTGGGGCTGCGGCCCGGTGGGACAATTTGCAATCAGAAGCGCCTTCCTACTCGGTGCAGAGCGCGTTATTGCGATCGATCGCGTTTCGGAACGCTTGCAGATGGCGAAAGCTGGAGGTGCAGAAATTTTGAATTACGAGGAAGTCGAAGTTGGCGAAGCCCTCAATGAAATGACGGCCGGACGCGGGCCGGATGCGGTTATCGATGCGGTGGGGATGGAAGCCCACGGAATGGGGTTAGAAGGCTTTTTCGACAAAGCCATGCAAGCAGTGAAACTGGAAACCGATCGCCCGAATGTTTTGCGTCAAGCGATCGTAGCCTGTCGCAAAGGCGGTACGGTATCAGTACCCGGAGTTTACACCGGATTCATTGACAAAGTGCCGATCGGCGCGTTGATGAACAAAGGCTTAACCCTGAAAACAGGTCAAACCCACGTCCATCGCTACTTCCAACCCCTGATCGAACGCATCCAAAAGGGCGAAATCGATCCGTCTTTTATCATTACCCATCGCCTACCGTTAGAGGAAGCCGCGCGAGGGTACGAAATCTTCGATGCCAAGAAAGAAAACTGCATTAAAGTCGTGCTAAAACCGGGGATGACTTCCGACAGCCGAGGAGTCGCATTACCGTCCTCCGTGACTCCGTAATACCAATTCCCCGTCCTGATGCACTAAATTTGATCGGTCGGGGCATCATTAGCGTCAACTTAGGGTGAAACCCACTCATAAAGCGGAATCGCCCTCACCCCCAGCCCCTCTCCCAACCCTGGGAGAGGGGAGCAACAGATAATTCTTCTCCCCCCTCGCCCAAAATTGGGAGAGAAAAGTAGGGTGGGCAGCGCCCACCAGCCAAGATTTTCATCGTTTAGAAACGTACACTTACGTTTTCAGTAGCGCTATATAAGAAGGCATAGCCTTTTTCAAATGGATGAGGTAGAAAAGTTGAAATTAGATGGGTAGGGGCGAATGGCATTCGCCCGCGCGGTGTATAGCCTTTTTCAAATGGATGAGGTAGAAAAGTTGAAATTAGATGGGTAGGGGCGAATGGCATTCGCCCGCGCGGTGTATAGCGTTTTTCAAATGGATGAGGTAGAAAAGTAGGGTGGGCAGCGCCCACCAGCCAAGATTTTCATCGTTTAAAAACGTACATTTACGTTTTCAGTAGCGCTATATAAGAAGGCATAGCCTTTTTCAAATGGATGAGGTAGAAAAGTTGAAATTAGATGGTAGGGGCGAATGGCATTCGCCCGCGCGGTGTATAGCGTTTTTCAAATGGATGAGGTAGAAAAGTTGAAATGAAATGGATAGGGGCGAATGGCATTCGCCCGCGCGGTGTACCTCACGTCAACGAAAAATGCGATCTCCAAAAAGTGATTCAAGTAATACCAACTCCCCGTCCTGATGCACTAAATTTTATCGGTCGGGGCATTGCACTGCAATGCCCTAATTGGGGCCGAACAGTGCAAGATCGAGTGGAATTGGTATTCGCTGTTTTCTATTCGGGGACTTAAAGCTTAAAGCTGTACTTTATCCAAAAGAGAATTGCTGTAATATTCGCCCTAAATTTTAGGTTCGCAGCTAACTGTCGGCAAAACCGCTATACTGAGAACGCGAAATCCAGGATGGAGATATGGCGAGTACCGACTTAGAACGCGCAAAACAACTCAAACAAGCCCTAGTCGATTATGTTTACGACGCTGAAGGGGATTTAGCCGTTGCCTTAGAAGCTTATGTTGCCGAATGGGGCAGTCGGGAACGGCAAGGTTACGATGTTCGCCAGCAAGGGTTGGTTTTCGATGCTTTTTTAAGCGAGGGAGAAGTTAACTCGCAAACTCCCATCGCATTGTTCGCCCGAGAAGAAAGCAGTTTAAGCGCTGAGGATCGCGCGCTCCTAGATAACTGGCAAAATAGCTTTACGGGTTTGTTTGAAGTGCTAGAAATTCAGCAGGCTCGCTTCGAGTTAATGAATTGGCTTACTGCTAAGCAGTATACCGTTTTTCCGAGCGGCGAAGTCCCTTTAGAAGAAACGCAACGATGGCAACCCGGAGATATTATTTTAACCCGTCTCGCGCCGCTGGGCGAGGGCGAATGGATGTTTTCTGGCGGCTGCGTTTTTAAGGGAAAACTCGGCAAACCGAAACTTGCCGTCGCGATCGGCGAATTTAAAAAGAATTTTCCCGATCGCCTCTATAGCGATGCACCGGAGTTATTAGAAGAAGCTTGGGAATCGGTTTCGCAGTACCATCAAGAATTTGTGGATTATTTTGGCAGCGATCGCCTCGAACTTCCCGGCTACCAACTCGAATCAAAGTTGGGAGAGTTGCAACAGAGAATGACCCAAAAACGCTTGGAAGCAGCGGGAATCGATAGTTCTAAATCGTTGAAGGAAATCGCACGGGAACGCGGCGTTGATGAGGCAGAATTAGAAGCGGCGGTGGAGGAAAGCGGTTCTGATGCAAGCGAGGTGAAACAGGCGCTAGAAAGTAAGTTGAATTCGCGCATGATAACGCCAAAAGTTGACTTGCCCGACGCGATAAAGAAGGCAGAACGAGTAACGCTTTTTTCGCATCCGCGCTGGGGACAAATGATTTTACCGACTTACCCGAAGTTGCAAGATTTATTAGAAGCAGAAGAGCCGCTTTCGGTTGAAAATTATAGCGTTTTAGTTCGCAAGGCATTGGAGGATCCTCAAATCAATTATTTCGTCTGGCAACAGTTGAAAGTAGAGCATCCAAGTTCGTTGGAGAAGGTGTTACAAGCGGTTCTCAATCGCCAAGATTTTCAACTGGAGCGCGATTTAGATGAGGTGTTGGCAAAGTACGATAAAGTTGCCGAACCGCAATTGCCAGAAATTGCTAGCGTTCCGATTCACCTCCACGATTTGTTTCAAGAAGCTGTCGCGAAAGTGAATGAGTCGAAGGGAAAGACGAAGAAAAAAACAAAGTCTGGAAAAGGGTTTAAATAATGAATAATGAATAGGGAATAATGAATAATGAAGAGAAACTTGCTTTCACAAGCAATGAGCGATATAACGCCCTCACCATAATGGTGCGTTATATCGTTTCGGTAGGGGCGCGGATTTCGAGGTCGCCTCGAAATTAAACGCCGCTCTGTAGGGGCGAATGGTATTCGCCCGCTGGGTGTACTGCGTTCTTTGCCGAGGGAGTATTGCAACAGGACGGTTTCGGGGTCGAGGACTTGTTGCTGGATTTGGGGCAAGGTCAGGGGTTGGGGCTGTTTGAGGTCGGCGTAGGCGGGGTTGGTGCGGCGGATTTTCGCCAGGAGTTGGTTGAGTTCGCCGAGGACGGTATCGCTTTGGTTGTCGAGGGCGGTGAGTGTGTCGGCGGTAGGGTTGCGACTGAGGAGGGCGGCGCGACGGACTTCAATCGCTTGCAGTTGTTGGCGCAGGTTTTTTTCTTGTTCGAGGAGTTGGGGCGCTGCACCTTCGTTGAGGTTGAGGCGGGCGCTGTTGAGGAGTTCGAGGAGGGTGCGGGCGCGGCTGCGTTCGTTGGTGTTGAAGGCTTCCTGGGGGTTGCCCATCTGCATCAACAGGTCAGTTTTAAATTTGTAGAAGTCTTGGACGGTGGCGAAGTAGGAGGTGCGGAGGTCGGTGTTGTCGATTTGGGTGCGGAGGTCTTCGATGAGGGCGATAGCGGCGTTGATGTTGTCGAGGGCTTGGGGGAGTTGGTTTTGTTGGCGGTGGAGGTAGGCGAGGTTTCCGAGAACGTAAACTTCGCCTTGCTTATCTTCGATAGCACGAACTAAGGGTAGGGCTTGGTTATAATACTCCAAGGCTTTCTGTTTCTCTCCTAAATCGGAGTAAAGGAAACCAATATTGTGGAGGGTTCTCGCTTCACCGCCGCGATCGCTCACTGCACGGTCTAAGGGTAGGGCGAGAGCGTAATACTCCAAGGCTTTCTGTTTCTCTCCTAATGCGTTGTAAACCGCACCGATATTGCTGAGGGTAGTAGCTTCCCCGCTGCGATCGCTCACTGCACGGTATAAGGGTAGCGCGAGAGCGTAATACTCCAAGGCTTTCTGTTTCTCTCCTAAATCGAAGTAAACCGCACCAATACCCGTGAGGGTGGTGGCTTCACCGCCGCGATCGCTCACTGCACGGTATAAGGGTAGGGCGAGAGCGTAATACTCCAACGCTTTCTGTTTCTCTCCTAATGCGTTGTAAACCGCACCGATATTGTGGAGGGTAGTGGCTTCACCGCCGCGATCGCTCACTGCACGGTATAAGGGTAGGGCGAGAGCGTAATACTCCAACGCTTTCTGTTTCTCTCCTAATGCGTTGTAAACCGCACCGATATTATTGAGGGTAGAGGCTTCCCCGCCGCGATCGCTCACTGCACGATATAAGGGTAGGGCTTGGTTGAAATACTCCAAGGCTTTCTGTTTCTCTCCTAATGCGTTGTAAATAAAACCAATGTAGTTAAGTGCAAAAGCTTCTCGCTGCTGGTTTCCGAGTTCACGAAACAACGCCCTCGCCCGTTCAAACACCTGAATCGCCTGTCGCAAGGATTCCGCAGAACCTTCTTGATACAAACGCACCCCTTCCTGCAATAACCGTTCTGCTTCCGCATTCGCATCGTTCTGCGCGACGAGGCTTCGCCCCTCTTCCCTTGCAGTTTCCACTCCCATTGCGATTCCCGCCCCCGCACTGAAGTAGCAGCAAGCCGACATCAACGCAAGGCAAAAAGAAGCAGTATTTCGATGCAATGAGCGGGTTTTCATGGCGCTTAACTTCAGTAGAATTGGATAAAAATTTTGCAAGAGTAGGGTGTGTTAGCGAAGCGTAACGCACCGATTCAATAAACCCCATTGGTGCGTTACGGCGCGAATCAAATAGGGATATTTTAAAACCTTAACTTAGCCCGCGCCTAATACGCCCGACTGGCTAGTAAACTTCGCGGTTTAGCCGTTATTATAAAACGCAGTTGGGGGTAGGGGCGGCTCCGTTACCAAAATTGTAATGAAAGGGAATTAGGTAGGGGCAACCGCATTGCTCATTAGTGTCAATTTAAGCTTAAACCTGCTCGCCCAGCCCGCCTTGGGTTCAAACCCAAGGCTAATAACTTAAGTCATCTAAAGATGACTGGGAAATTCAAATGTATCCAACCCGTTTCAACGGGTTTCAGCTATCAGCCAGGAACTTGAGTTCCTGGCGGGCGAAGTGTTTCACCTTAAGTTGACGCTAATGAGTATTTCTATGCTCTGTAACGCTATTAACAAATTAGCCGGGGTGGCATTGTCAATTTTTGGCAATTTTTCTCGGATTTGAGCTAAGGCAATGCCCACCCTACATCTCGCTCAATTCTCGTTTTTCATTCGATGTGGAAGTGAAAGCACCAAGACGGTGCGTTACGGCGCGCTGAAAAATCTCCTCCTTTTTCTGAGGTTTAGCTTGCGCCTAACGCACCCTACTGCCGTGACACACCTTAAATGAGGCTTTAGAAAAACTCTTGAAACCCGATCGAGTAAGCAATAGAACGAGAAACCTATCGCACAGTTTTAGCTGTGTCACGGCACTACATCTGTCATTCTTCATTCAACTCAGAAAATAACGATTCTAAGTCCCGATACCCACTCACAACACGAGCAACATCTATTCCATCTTCCCGGGCATAGTAAAAAACAATGCGCTCGTCAACAATAAACCCTCGCAAGCCAGGAGACAGCTTGCTATAACTTTTACCCATATTGGGAAAATCCGCCACAACTTTACATCTTTCTCGAATTTTCTCAAACAGCTTACTGGCTGCCTTGGGGTTATTCCGAGCAATATATTCGCAAATTTCATCTAAATCTTGAATCGCATCATCTGAGAATGAATAGCTGCTCATGCTTCCGAATCTGAAATTAAGCGAATTTTCTCCTGTAAGCGGGCAAAAACCACCTCGCCATCCGTTACTTGTCCCTTAGCAATTTGCTCGGTTCCGCTGGCAATTTTCAGTTTGAGTTCTTCTAGGCGCTTTTGTTGTAAGGCACGATTTCGTTTCTCTAGCAGTTGTAAGGCTTCACTAATTAGCTGCTCAATACTGTTATAGTTTCCCTGTTCTAGTTGTAATTGAATGTATTTTTCCTGTTCGAGTGTTAAGGTTATCTTCATTGTTTAACGTCCTCTAAGAGTTCTTAAAACAAGTGCGATCGCCCCGCGCCTAATACGCCCGACTTGGCTAGTAAACTTCGCGGTTTAGCCGTTATTATAGAACGCAGTTGGGGTAGGGGTGGCTCCGTTACCAAAATTGTAATGAAAGGGGAATTAGGTAGGGGCATAGCACTGCTATGCCCGATAACGCTATTAACACATTAACCGTGGTGGGCATTGTTGATTTTTGGCAATTTTTCTCAGATTTTAACTAATACCAATTCTCATGGATTTTGCACGATTCCCGAAGAGGGCATAACAATGTTATGCCCCTACGATGAAAAATTTATTGCATCGTAACTGAGAATTGGTATAAGGCAATGCCCACCCTACTTCTCGCTCAATTCTCGTTTTGCATTCGATGTGGAAGTGAAAGCACCAAGACGGTGCGTTACGGCGCGCTGAAAAATCTCCTCCTTTTTTCCGAGGTTTAGCTTGCGCCTAACGCACCCTACTTAACTAACTTAACTAACGCACCATTGCGGCGGCTTGTGCTGCCCACTGGGGAACTTGTACGCCGCGATTGATAACGTCGGAAACTCGACCATCGGGGAGTCGAACGCCTTCCGGTCGCCGGTTGCTACCCGCATGGAGTCCGATAATATAAAAACGGCCGTCGTCGAATTGGGCGAAAATGGCACTGCCGGACGCGCCGGGATTGGTGTCGCAGTCGTGGAAGAGTAGCCCGGGTTCGGTACTGACGATGCTACACCCGATGTTGACTCCGGCGGTTTGTCCCGGTTGTCCGATCGCTGGATCTTTAGGAAAATCGCCGGAATACCCAGCTAGGATAATTTTCCCTCGGACGGCGGCGCGCGTTTGCGGGTTGGAAAAGTCGATGCTGCGCCAGCCCATATAACCGTAGGTGTCGCCGAGGGGTTGGTCGATTTTGAGAATCGCCCAATCTTGGTCTACATTTTCCGAGCCGGATTTCCAGCCGTAATCGTAGCCGATAACTGTCGCTTCATCCAGGGCTGCGCCTTTAATCGTGCTGGGTTTGAAGCTGAGGGGGCGGCGGAAGGGTTTCCCGGTATTGGGATTGATTAAGCAGTGAGAGTTGGTGAGGACGACATCGCGCCCGATTAAGGTTCCGGTGCAGGAGTAGGAGGAGTAACCATCGTCGCCGACCATCTCGATGCGACCGATCGCGGACCAAGGGAAGGCGCGCGATAGAATGGGGAGGCGATCGTCTTCTGAGATAATGACTCGACTATCATCGTCGGGCAGATCGGACTGGGCGCGATCGCTCGGCACAAAGGCAGCACCATCGGTACTCGGCTCAAATGGTAACGCGATCGGCTCGACTTTTTTCTCGGCGGGGGTTGGCGATTGCGCCGCTACCCAATTCGCCGATCCAGCGGTTAGGAAGGTAGCAGAAAGAAGGATAGAAACAAGAGAATGCTTCACGAATATAAACTCCTGGATAACAGCACATTGTCGGCAACGTTCTAGCACTCCCCCGGCGTTTTTAGCGTTACGGTTCGGGCTAGCGCGATTCGGAATATAGGCTATTATTCCCTAGGATTCTTCGAGGTGATAGCTCTGTTGCTGAAATTGATACGAGATATAGCGCTACTCACCGAAGAATGAACGCTCTCTAAAGTTTAAAGCATTGGCTGGTGGGCGCTGCCCACCCTACTTAATGTCCTAACTCTGTTGCTGAAATTGATACGAAATATTTTCAGTGGGGATAGATTTGACCAAACGTTATTAGCAGCGCGAAAAGCGAACTTTTAAACCATCGCGGGGATGGGGCGTAGGAATTGCAACCAGGGAAAGGTCTTGTTCCGGTAATAGTTCCCATTGATAATCTCGCACTAATAAGGCGGCAAAAATTCGCATTTCTAGCTTGGCGAACTCTTTGCCCAAACATTCTCGCAAACCGCCGCCGAAGGGAATATAACCGAAGTTTTTCTGCTTTTCGGGGCTGTTTTCAGGACTGAAGCGATCGGGATCGAATTGTTCTGAATCGGGGTAAAGATCGGCTTCTTTGTGGGTTTGGAGTATTTGATATTGAATCTGCCATCCTTGGGGGATGCGATACCCGTTGAATTCAAAGGGCGCGATCGCTTCCCGAAATCCGCCGCCGACGGGAGGGATAAGGCGCAGGACTTCTTTGAGAACGCGATCGAGATAGGTTAAGGATTTGAGGTTTTCGGCGGTGAGGGGCGACGCGATCTTGTTGGCTTTCAATTCTGCACGGATGCGCTCTAAAATTTGGGGATGTTGTGCCGTTAACAGGCAAAATGAGGCGATCGCGGAAGTTAGCGTTTCGTGTCCTGCGAATAATAGCAGCAAAACTTGGTCTTTAAGTTCTTCTAAGGTGAGTTGGTTTCCTGCTTCGTCCCGCGCTTGCAATAATATTCCTAAAGCATCGTTCCCCAATTTATTTTCCTGTTGTCGTTGGCGAATAATTTTTTCAATTCCCTGGAGCAATCCCTTTCGCGCTTGCAACGCTTTACCAAACTTTGTCCAAGGCAGCGAAATAGGAATGCTGAAAAGTCCTTCGCACCAAGTTTCAAATAAATGCCCCAATGACGTTTGCGAAGTATTATCAACTCCCATAAATAGAGTTCCGGCAATATCAAATGTATAGTTCCGCAATTCGGGATACCAAGTTAAGGTTTCTTGGCGTTCCCAGCGCGCGAGATAATCGTTCGTGATGCGTTCGATGGTGGGGCTATAACTCGCGATCGCTCTCGGTTGAAAAGCTTGAAATAGAAGCTTGCGCCGAGAGGTATGAAATTCGCCGCTGCGAACGGCTAAGGAAGCAGGCCCTAGTAAGATTTTCGTACTTTTAGGCCAAGTCGATCGCACGTATTGTTCTTCATTTTTGAACAAAAATTGATTGGCATCCGCGCCTACCATAATAGCGGTGGAACTGCCAAAAACGTTGGTTTTAAAGATTTTTCCGTAGCGTTCGAGACGCTTTTTAGAAAAGTCGCGATCGAACAAAAATGCAAAGGTTTCACCTACGAAGGGCAAGCCGGAATTGCCGGGAGGTAAAGGGAGTTTTTCGAGTGTTTTTGTCTGAGAGGTCATTATTCTAAAATCGCGATTTCTTATTCGTTCAGTGTGGCAACCGTTTCATCACTTCTATTTCCCCAGAGTTTGGGGACAATCAGACCGGAATTTGCTTTATATTCCTCAAATTCGGGGTAGCGGGAAAGCGATCGATCTTTTTTGAGCATATTGGGGATAAAGATGAGGGCAGCAAATCCCGCTAAAATCGCAAAAGGAAGCCAATGTTGGACGAGTAAAGCAAAGCCCGTATAAATCAAAATTTCGCCTAAATAGTTGGTGTTGCGGCAGCGAGCAAAAAAGCCTTCTGTTATCAGTCCGGGTCGATATTTTAGGGTGTAATATTTTTGGGCATCGCTTGAGTAGTGGAGAAAAATTCCGAGAATGGTCGTTGCGATCGCGCCCGCTACGAGGGGTAAGGGCGGCACGGAACCGCTGCTAATCAAGATATACGGCGCGATCCAGTATAAATTAATGATGAGGAAGGTGGGAATTGCCATACCGAGGGGGATTTCTTGTTCCCACTGGCGATCGGGATAAAGGCGATCTTTCAGCAGCCAGATAAAACCGTAGGTTCCGTGTAACGCGAGGTAAATCCAAGAACCGAGGGTGAAGTTTTGGTAAACCAGCATCAATCCCAGAATGACGAAGAAAGTACAGCCTTTGTGTAAGTTAATAACGTGCTTGATTTTCATTGCCTTAAGAATTCCCTTTACTCTATTTTAGGCGATGATTGGTGCAAACTTAGATTATATAGCATTTTCCGTTCGCGTGAGGTACAACGCACGGGCGAATGCCATTCGCCCCTACCTATCTCATTTCAATTTTTGTACCTCATCCCTTTAAAAAAAATGCTATATACCGAAATTTAGTTAAGAGGGAATTTCGCAAATGTGCGAGCTACCTTTCTTTACGATTGAACTCGCATTTATTGGTTTTTATGACTAAAGTTTGTTGCTCTGAAACCCGAAGGAATTAATTATTAATTTTGTCCGGAATTACGAATTACGAATTACAAAGAACGCACCTCTCGCAAAATGACCGTAAATAGCGTTTCCTCTTTCATTTGTACCTTAGAAATCGAGGCTTCTGCCAGAAATTCCTCGCCATTCTTACGGCAGCCCCAAATCGCCTGACGTTCCCCCATGCGGCGCGCCGGACAAGTAGAACGCTCGAAATCCACCATATGCTGTTGGTGCGCTTGCTGGAAGCGCGGAGGCAGTAGCATATTGAGCGGTTGAGCGATCGCGTCTTCGGCAGTATAACCGAAAATTTTTTCTGCCCCTCGATTGAAGAGTGTAATGCGGTGTCGGCGATCGACAGTGATAATGGCATCGTCGGCAATGTCAATAATTTCGGCTAAGTGCATCCGAGTTTGTCGCAACGCCTTTTCAACTTGTCGGCGTTCCTCGAGTTCGCCGCGCAGCAGAGCGATCGCGCGCACTAATTCCTCGGTTTGTTCTGTAACTTGTCGTTCCAACTCATTATTCGTTTGGCGAAGCGCGATTTCCGAGCGCAAACACTCCATCGCTTCCCGTTGTTGAAGCGTCGCTAGGTTATTCTGGTTTTTCAAGCGCTCGAGGCGATGGACGATGCGACTCACCAATTCCGGGCCAGCGATCGGTTTAGCGATGAAATCATCCGCCCCCGCCGCTAAGACTTGGTTCGCCGTTTGCGTATCGGCACAAGCCGTTAAAATAACGATCGCAAGGTCATACCAGCGCGCGTCGTGGCGCACTGCTTGGCATAACTCCAAACCGCTGACTCCCGGCATTTTTAAATCTAAAACCAGCAAATCGGGCGCAGTCGCATCCAAAGTTTGCCAAAATTGCTGGGGATCGCTGAGGGTGGTGATTTGCAGCCCCCACGGTTGCAGTAAAGTCGCGATCGTTTGCAGCAGTTCGGTATCGTCATCCACCACCAGCACCTTCGCTTCGATGGGATCGGTGCGATTGAGAATGCGACTCACCTGCTGCAAGACTTGCGGGCAAGACATCGGCTTTTGCAAGTATAGCCGCCCGCCGCAGCGCAAGACTTGCAAGCGCTGCTGCAAATCGCTGCCAGACGAGAGCGTGAGGACGGGGATCGCGGGCTTTTGCTGCTGCAATTCGCTTAAGAAATGAAGGCTATTATCGAGGCGGGCAGACACGGCGAGATCGAGCAGAATAAGATCGGGCTGTTCTCGTTCGATCGCTTGGCGCGCGATCGCTAAACTCGTGGCAATATCAGCGCGCAGTCCCCAATTAACGGCTTCGGCGGCTAGGGCTTCAGCAGCAGCGCGATCGCGGTCTACAATGAGCAGTAAGGGGATCGCAGCCTGCTTTTGGGAGCCGGAAACTTCCCGCCGCAACCGGGAAGCAAGCTGTTGGAGGCGATCGACTTCCTCGACTTTCGGCACGGCGATAAAGTCCGCCGCTTGCAAATGTCGTTGCAGCGAGTGGGCGAGTTGCGAAGCGCGATCGAACCCAAACGTCCCCAAAGAACCGGCGAGGGTGTGCGCTTCTCGTTCCGCCGCCCGTCGCAGTTCCGGACTGGCGTTCCCGCGTTTCAATGCCGCGATCGCGCGTTCCAATACCCCGATCTGTTCGCTGATGCGCGGTTGGAAGCGCTGCCATACTTCCGCGATCGCGGATTGGGTTTGTTGTCGGCTCGCTAACCCCTCTTTCGCTTCCTCTAACGGTTTGAGGCGGTAGCCAATCCCGTACACCGTTTCAATCGCATCCGTCGGCGCGCCTACTGCCTTTAATTTGTGCCGCAAGCCTTTAAGATGGGTTCTAACGGCTTGCTCGCTGGGAACTTCATCAAACGACCAAAGATTTTCCAAAATTGCATCGCAACTGAAGACGCGCCGATTGTGCCGCAGGAACAGTTCTAGCAGCGCGTATTCCTTCGCCGTCAGCGAAAGAGGCTGGGTTCCGTAGGTGACATTGCAACTTTCGGGATCGAGGCGCAACTCGCCCCATTCCAACACGGCGGGAGTCGTCGTTGGATTGCGGCGCAAGAGGGCGCGAATCCGAGCCGATAGTTCTTCGGGATCGAAGGGTTTGACGATATAATCATCCGCTCCCGCATCTAAGCCCATCGCTTTATCGTGACTGGTATTGCGAACGGTGAGTAACAGGATTGGCATCCGGTAGCCGCGCGATCGCAAGCGCTTGCAGAGGCTCAAACCGTCGAGTTGCGGCAGACTGACATCCAGCAGCAGGAGATCGTAGCTAAAGCTTTGGATGAGTTCCCAGGCTGATTCGCCATCGGTAGCGACTTCAACGGTATAGTTGCGATCGCTCAACGTCGCAACCAGGGCTTCGGCGGTTAATTCATCGTCCTCTACGACTAGAATTTTCATGAATATTTACTATTTTATCGATCGCGTTTTGCTTGCTCGATCGCTTGGATGGCTTGCGATCGCGCCGCCTTATCCTGAAGGCGATCCGTTAATAAACGCAAAGCTTCATAGTACTGCTTCTCGGCTCTTGGGTCATCGAACTGATCCCCGATTTTTAGGTTCGGTGATAACTTTGGCAAACCAAAACTTTTGCGTATATCCTTGGAAAACGTCGACTTATCTTCAATAATCTGTCGTGCTAGCGCGATCGAGATTCGTGCTTTTGCGTTTACATCCTTAATTGTTCCTATCCCAGATATGGCGCGCTCCAAATCTTCGCCCGTTTTCAAGTACGGCACAATTGTTTCAAAGGCTCTCGCTTTAATATCTGGATCGGAGATTTTTGCTAGCGTTAACATCGAGCCTTTATCCTCGGACTGCGAAGTTGCCTCATCTAGAGCCTGATAAGCTAACTTAAAACCTTCTCCTGACGGAACAATTTCTCTCCCTCCACCCAAATTTATTGTACCGATGGGACAGCGAATTACTCCATTCTCAATCCACGGTAGAGCCATCATCCGTTGTTTGAATGTATTTGCTTCTACCGTACTATCTTCACAGAGAAATGTGTCAGTTGTAAGCTCCCCCTGCCGCTTGTCAGAAAAAACAATACCCACATAGCCTTTAAACTTACGCTGACGGGGAAGCGCATAATTAATCGCAAATAGCGGCGTTCTAACCGTTTGATATTGATAATTTTTAGTTGACGGGGGAATGCCAATGCCTAACTTTTCTAAGCTCTCAGCAAACTCGTTGTTTTCCAAAAAATAAGCCTGTTGAGCGCGATTCATCGATCCTACATAAGTTCGTCCTTCCGTAATGTAGCGATAAACTCCAAACAACGGCAACACCAGCAAACACAACCCCACCGTACCGTATTGCAGCAACGCCAAGCGCCCCAAACGCCCGTAATGTACCTTTGCACGTTTTGCATCTCGTTCCGTCGCCTGTAACGCCGCTAGCGCTTCCCGCGCACTCTCGTAGCGCTGTTCCACCGCTGGAGCGATGAGTTTATCCAACCAAGCGGCAAATTCTGGCGACAAATTAACTTTATCCCGAAATTGCAAGCGCATTCGATGTTGAGATAATTCCCCCGGAGAAACGCCCGTTACAAGATGAATTAAAGTTGCGCCCAACGCATACAAATCACTCGCCGCTACCGCACGTCCCCAAAGTTGTTCGGGCGGTGCATATCCTCCCGTTCCGACTACGGTAAAAGTCACGCCTTCTGCTTTTGCTTTATCTTGTACTGCCCCGAAATCAACCAGATGAATTTTGCCGTCTTGCCCTTGAATAATATTGCTCGGTTTAATATCTCGATGCAGAACCGGGGGACTAAGTTCGTGCAGGTAAATGAGAATTCCGAGTAATTGTCGAGCAATATTTTTAACTTCAGCCTCGCCGAACGTTTCACCATTTTTGAGTAACTTTTGCAGCGACGAACCGGGAATATAGTTTTGGACTAAGGCAAACCACGGCAGTCCATCGCCTAATTCTTTCTCGACGGAAAAGTAATCTAAATAACGAGGAATTTTGGCAAAGTTGAGATGTTTAAGAATTTGGGCTTCGCGCTCGAATAGTTTAACATCTTGCCATTGGGTTTGCGGGCTAAAGGGAAGGAGTTTAACAATTACGTCTTGATGGGATTGAGTATCTTCTGCACGCCAGGTTTGCCGCGTGGGATTCTGACTCAGTTGTTCTTTTAGTTGATAGCGTTCTTGTAAAATTTGTTGGGATTTTAGCATGATTGATTTTTTGGATTAAGGGGTTGTATAGCGCTACTTTGAACGTGAAGCTAGGTCTTTGAACGCTGAAAGTCTTTGCGGATGGATGTTGTTCGCCTTACTTAATGTTTTAATCAAGTTGTGTAGCTCTATAAGAATAGGAGAACATGGCATGAATCGGTGCATTACGCTTCGCTAACACACCCTACGGTTCCTTGTTTAAGCTAAGTTTGTACATTGCATGGTTTTCTCTGTCTGCGATTAGAGAAATGGTGCGTTACGCTTCGCTAACACACCCTACTTACTCATTTAGAACTCTGGTGGTGCTGCGCTCTCTTTTTATTTTAGCAATCCAATCTTCGATCTCTCGAACAATCCATTCGCGCTCGTGTTCGCTTAAATGTTTGCCCAAAATATACTTGTCTGAGGCAACTTCAATAACAATTCCATCCCAAGATGTTGCTTCAATGGCTTCAATCTCAGAAAGCGAGTGATTTCGAGACTGTCCGATGCTTTTCCCAAAAAAACGTATGGGAGGTTCGAGAAAGAAGCGATCGTAATATTGCGTATGATAGTAGGATCGGGTTTGATAATCGTAAACGGGACGAAGATATTCATAGTAAAAAACAAGGGATGAAAAACCAATTTTGCGCTCTATCCATTGATTGAGTTCTGTGAATATATTTTGAATTTCAGATTTATTCTGTTTCCAAGACCACCGCATTAAATAGATTAGTATGGGTGGAATAATCCAGGCGACAATCATTAATTCTCCTAGAAATATCCTAGATATTACCGATAAAATTATGACTATTCCAATCATAAAAGGAAGCAAAAAAAAGATTCTCGATCCAATCGCTAGCATCAACTTGCCGAGGAGGGTTACAACTAACTGAAGACGATTGTTTAGCGATCGCGGCCGGGGTGGTATCTTAATCGCTAAGCGTCTGGAGGATTTATCGAGCTTAACTTTGCTGCCCTCTGGCTTGGCAATTTTTGGCAGTGTCGAACCCGTTTCCAAGGCAGCTAAAGCTTGTTCGGCGGAACTAAAACGCCGTTCTAAATCGGGTTCGATTAATGTTTCCAACCAGCGCGCCCAACTCAGACGAAGCGTAACTAAATGTCGGAAGTCGAGACGCAGGTTTTTCTGCGGTAATTCTGCGGGCGGAATTCCCGTTAGCAGGTGAACTAAGGTTGCGCCCAACGCATACAAATCGGAGGCGGGAACGGTTTTTCCCCAGAACTGCTCTAAGGGTGCATATCCTGCGGTTCCGACGACGGTAAAGGTTGCGCCTTCTACAGTTGTCGCATCGCAAACGGCTCCAAAATCGATGAGGTGAACGTCTGGGGAGGGGGAGACGGGGTGAGGGGGTACTTCGGCTCCGCTCAGTAACAGGGGGGACTGGGGGAGGTTTAAGATTAAGTTGCTGGGTTTGATGTCGCGGTGGAGAATGGGGGGATTGAAACCGTGTAAGTCGCGCAGAATTTCGAGGACTTGAACGGCGAGCGATCGCACTTGTTCTTCGGTAAAACGATACCCTTCATCGAGCAATTCTTGCAAGGATTTACCGGGAATATAATCTTGCACTAGCGCGAACCAACACAATCCTTCGCCTGCTTCAGCATCTAGGGAAAAATAGTCGCGGTGGTGGGGAATGCGGGGAAGATCGAGGGATTTCAGCACTTGCGCCTCGCGTTCAAACAGTTTGAACTCTTCCCACTGCATCTGCGGACTGAAGGCGAGGAATTTGACGATGACAGCGGTGGGCGGTGCGGTGGCGAGATCTTGCGCTAGCCAAGTTTGACGACTGGCGTTGTTACCGAGTTGTTCTTGAAGGCGGTAACGTTCCTGAAGCAGTTGCTCGGCGTGTAGCATGGGTTCGCTCCTCGATGGGGTAGGATGCAGAAATCGGGCTAATGGAAGCTAGACGCGATCGCGTCCCTAGACCTTCTCTTCAACAGTTATAGCCCAAATTCCGCAACTCTCTTGTACCTCAAGCCGTTGGTTAGACTACACTGTAAATACAAATTTTTCAACAAGAGCTATTGCAGGAAATCAATCGGGGGTTTGAGGATTCGCGAGAGCGGGGTTTCCGCTGAACGTAGCTGTTAGCGCGAACTTGCAATTCACGTCTGATGTGCATTATCCAAAAGTCTTGATTTCCCTCACCCCCAGCCCCTCTCCCAATCGGTGGGAGAGGGGAGAAAGAACAGTAATATCTATCTTTCTGGTTTCTAATTCACATTAGACGTAATTCTCAAAATTGGACTCAATCTATATTGTTATCGTGTTTGATGTTTCCTAAAATATCCTTCAGAAATTCGACAAGCCCGATCGATCTATGTGGAGTAGTTTATTTGACAAGACTGTACGCAATATCTCTATTACTTTAATCCTCAGTAGTTTTTCTACATCAGCTTGGGCATTGCCTGCGTACACAGATACATCTCAGTCAAAAATCACTGAGATTGCTCAATCTTCTTTTGAAGATATTTCCGATCGCAGCGATCGCGCTTGGAAATTGCTCGGTACTTCTCAATTTCAGGAAGCAATAAATGAATTTAGCCGCGTTATTGAGTTAGATGCAAACTTCCCTCAAGCTTACCTTGGCAGAGGTAAAGCTTATCGGGAAGCAGGAGACTATCAAGCTTCAATTCAAGACCTCTCCACTCAAATTCAAGTCGATCCGTTTGGTGCTGCTTATTATGAAAGGGGCTTAACTTATCAGGCGTTAGGAGAACCGAGAAGAGCGCTTGAAGATTTTAACCAAGCGATCGCGTCGTCTACCCCCGATTATGAATTTGTCGCTGATGCCTATCGTCGTCGAGGGCTAATTCGTCAAGATCTCGGAGACATAAATGGCGCGACTGAAGATTTTCGAGAATCCCAAGAAATTTACCGCAAACTGGGGATAACTCCTCCTGTTGCTGAAGTATTACCTCAGAATCTATGGCAACAATCCTATACCCCTTCTCGTCTTCAATGGCTTTTCATCAATTTGAGTGGAAAAGGAGAAAGAACTCCATGCGGTGTTTATGATTTAGAGGGTAGAGCGCGTGCATGGTACGAGTGGCAAAGTCCTAACCCTAAAGACGATCGGCTAGGTTTAGACGTTTTCACGCTCCCAAGCGATACAAATTCCATTCCCGACCGTAATTTTTGTATGATGACAGCCCTCGGAAATCTGAAGGTAGAAGCTTTTAGGATGGAAAGCAATCCGCCTCCAGTTAAGCTTCGCCATTTTCAATTTAATCCAGAGGGTCAAGCTCTTATCGGAACCTATGAATGTTTAGTGCCACCAACAACGACAGCAGAAGACTCGAATACCGATCGATTTGAAAATATCTGCCGTTGAAGGATAAAGTACCTCTGCGTCTGCGGTGGAGCCGAGCCGTTCTCTGAATTGGGAAGCTCGAGCTTCACAAAATTCGTTAAAGTAGTAAGGATCGAGGTTAGCGTTCCTACAAAGCATAATGGCATCCATTTCCTCCCTTGCAGTCCGAGAACTCCCTCTATTTCCGCTCCCGGACGTTGTATTGTTTCCGAGTCGTCCTTTGCCACTGCACATCTTTGAGTTTCGCTACCGGATTATGATGAACACGATCCTAGAAAGCGATCGCCGCTTCGGGGTTTTGATGTTCGATCGCAATCAGGGGCAAATTGCCAGTGTGGGATGTTGTGCCGAAATCGTCCATTTTCAGCGCTTGCCCGACGATCGCATGAAAGTCCTGACTCTCGGACAACAGCGTTTTCGCGTTCTCGAATACGTCAGAGAGAAGCCCTATCGCGTCGGTTTAGTCGAGTGGATTGAAGATAACCCCCCCACGCAAGATCTGCGTCCCCTCGCCACTGAAGTCGAACAACTCTTGCGCGATGTCGTCCATTTATCGGAAAAACTCACCGATCGCGAAATGGAACTGCCCGACGATTTACCCAGCCTACCCACGGAACTTTCCTACTGGGTGGCTAGCAATCTTTATGGAGTCCCCTTAGAGCAGCAAGGACTCTTAGAAATGCAAGATACTGTGGCTCGCTTGGAGCGCGAATCGGAAATTCTCACGTCCACTCGCAATCATCTCGCGGCTCGCACCGCGCTCAAAGATGTTCTGCCCTCGGAATAAGAGGACAGATGCAAGCACTGAAGCCCCATTCCCCTAACGGGGGAGTGGGGTTATTTTTAAAAGGTGCTGACTTCTAACACGCCGCTGGGTTTAAACACGACTTTAAATTGACCCAAGGGTTTGTCCGGAACCAGATTTTTCCCTTCTTCAATCCCGGCGGCAGCGGGTTCGATTAAGCTCGGTAGGGGCGTTTCTTTGACATAATCGTAAGCGGATTGATTTTGAGGTTCGTAATCGGCGATCGCGCCATCTTCCGTCACGCCAACGCGAAATTCGAGAGGACGCGAATAGGAAGGAACCCCAGACCACGCTTTACGGATTTTCTCATAGGTATCCTTTTGCAAGCGCTCCAAAGTGGCGGAATCTTCGATTTGCGGACCGTAAGTTGCTTTGCCGCGAGTTCCCAACCACGGACTCACTTGCAGTACGGAATTTCGGGTAAAAACAACGCGATACTCCGCGATCGATTCTTGCTTGCCCAAATCGGTGGGCGTGTAGCGCAACTGCGGTAAGGGCGTGAGTTCTGCCGCTCCCTCGGAAGTCCCCTCCACCGGCTTAAAGTCGATAATCGAACCGCCTTTGGTGACTGCAACGCGATATTGCAATCTATTTTGCACGCGATCGCGCTCTTGCCATGCTTCATCGAGCTTGCGGCGCAAATTGCGCTCGATATATTCCACCGTCGTCGGATCGGTAATTTGCGATGCTTGCAATGCCTCCAATTGTTCCGGAGTTAGCGGACTGGCGGCGGTTGAGGGCGTTTCGGTCGGAGTTGGGGAAGCGCCGGGAGTCGGCGTGGGCGTGGGGGATGCCTGACCTTCCACCTGTTCCTTTTGAACCGGGCGCGGTTCTTCGATTCGTTTGGGAATCGGGAGCAGGAAGAAAAGTACCCCGGCGGCGGCTAAACTGGTAATGCCCAAGATCGCTGGGGCAGCCCGACGCGCGATCGGGACATCGGCTTGGCGATAGCGGCGACTTACGGGTGCAATCGTCAACCGCAGATCGGGCAGCGTTTGACGGTCGGCCAGCAACTGATCGATCGCTTCAACGAGATCGAACAATTGAACGGTTGTCAAATCCATCTCGACGGGTTCGCTAGAGACTTGAACGCCATTTTTTTCGGCTGTTGGATGCCAGATTAACCGATGCAGGTGAGAGTTATTATCGGTTTTACTAAAACTGATAATTCCCGCCTCGGTCTGATGGGCGGAGGGGTGACGAATCCCGCTGAGAAATTCCTGAGCGTAAGCGCTCGCTGCGTTCGCCAGACTATCTAAAAACTCCCGTCCCCCGCTTAAATGGGGTTCGATTCCCATAAATGCGCATTCGACATTAAAAGCTGTTGAAAGTACGGGTCTGCCATAATCCATTGCAGCTTGACCGGTGGGATCGCTCAGCCCCTCAATGACTAAGGTGCAGTTGGGCAAACTATACTGACGGCGAATCGTGGTCATCGTACCTCTCCATCGAACAAACCGATCCAAAAACGTTGGGTTCCGGCCGTGCCGGTACAGAACAACAGTTGATTTAATAATACGAGAGCGAGTTCGTTCAAGGCGCGATCGTCGGCATTATAAGCGGCAACACGCGCGCGACGCGGGTTCATGCGGCTGCGAAAATGCGCCCGAAAGCGCTCGAGGTATTCCGAGAGACGAAAGTGCTGCTCTAGGGGCAAGCGTTTATCTCGCATTTGCTGTTCGGCGAGGAGTAGTTGGCGAATGGAAACCGTTAACTGGCGCGCGCGAGAACAGGCGATAATGGTTAATGCTTTGGCTTCGTCGATGCTCAAAGAACTGCGACTGCGCGATCGCCGCCAGGGGTTGGTACGGCGTAAATTCCACAAAACGACCCGATGTTTGACAATTTCATCGAGTTCGAGTTCTTTTGCGGCGGCTAGCATTTTTTCCGAAGCGCCTAATTCGAGAGACTCCAGCGCGAGGAGAATGAGATCTAGCCGTTGTTTGACGCGCAAGGAACATCCTTCGTCGAGCAAGGGCGGGTTGGGCAAATTCTCCAGGATATACGGTTTTGAGAGGGCAGAGCTACTGCCATTCGAGATCGCGCTCGCAGAATCATTCATAATGGCTTGACGACGGTGGACAAACTCGCGGATTGCGCTCGGCTTCGTGCGGGCTGGCGCTGCACCGAACGAGATCGGTTTTCTAGTGTACTATTTTTCATGGTTGTCTCGATTGACGGCGATCGAACCGCAAGAGTGCCAGGAGGTTTTATTTCCTTCGTACTGGCAGCAACATTACCGCACAAACCTAGCATAGTAGCAGTATTCCTTCGATGGATTTAAAATCTCTCGTTCGCAACATTCCTGATTTTCCCAAACCTGGAATCCAATTTCGCGATATTACGACTTTGTTGCGCGATCCACAAGGATTGCGACATACTCTTGACACTTTGCATCAAAAGTGCATTGAAGAGGGGTTCGCGCCGGATTATGTCGTCGGGATGGAATCTCGAGGATTTCTGTTCGCTCCGGCTTTAGCTTATCAACTCGGTGCGGGGTTCGTGCCGGTGAGAAAACCGGGAAAACTGCCTGCTGAGGTGCATAGTATTGAGTACGATCTTGAATATGGTAGCGATCGCTTGGAAGTGCATCAAGATGCGTTCGAGAAGGGCGCTCGCATTTTAATCGTCGATGATTTAATTGCGACAGGCGGCACGGCTAAAGCAACAGCGGAGTTGATCCAACAAATGGGGGCAGAAGTCGTCGGTTTTGCCTTTATCATTGAGTTAAAAGATTTAGGGGCGCGATCGCTCTTGCCGGATGTACCGATTGTGACTTTGATCGAATATTAGTGCTATTTTAGCCTCCCAAACAACGCTATTTAAGGCTGTAGGTTTGGGAGGAGTTGGATCGATCCCTTAATCCCTCAACTGCTCGCAGTTTATCGAGAGCGGAGCGGCTAAAGAATTTTCAAGCTTTCCGGCTGACAAATCCATGATCTCCCATAATTTTCTGAACAATGCAGTTAATGAAGTTAGCTTCCTAAGCATTTTTGGGTTTTCGCTACTAGGGCTAATCGCCTATGGAGTTTTGAAAGTTTACGGAGGTAATAGCAACGAGCGTGTGAGCCATCCCCCCTCCAACGCTCCCCAGCAGAAGCGCGATCGCCGAACCAACAATTGGTTCTTGTGGGTACAAATCAGTTTTGCGATCGCTTTTTTCAGCATCTATGCGTATTTAATTCTGAGTCAAACTACCTTTGCTGGCATGGATAATAGCATTCTAACCCTGTTTTCAGTCAGGGGCAATCGCTATTTTATGCCGATCTGGGGCGCTTCAGGTCGATTTTTTCCCTTGGGGCATCAAGAGTTTAACATCGTTCGTCTCTTTAGTAAAACACCTTTCAGCTATCACTTATTTGCAGTCTTGCAACTTCTCATTTTTTTGCCCGTTACCTTTATCTTTTTGAGAAGATGTCAGATCGGTTATCGGCTACCACTTTTATTGATAGTGACGACCGCACCCAGTTTCGTAATTCCTTTTTTTGGGCTAGTCTATCCCGAAAGAAATATAATTTTTTTTCTCATCTTTTTTTTCCTATTTTTGAACGAGTTCAACATCTCAAAATCTCGCTGGTCATTTTGTGGGGCATTAATAGCAGCGCAGTTTACTCTCTATTATAAAGAACCCGTATTTATTCTGATAAGCAGTTTTGCTTTAAGTCGTCTCCTGCTCAACTTTCCATCTCAAGAAAAAAGCTATAGCTGCCGAAAGATGCTTAATTTTGCAAAGCAGCAATGGTTAGATTCTTCCTTAATTATTTTATCGTTAATTTATATCCTGTTATATGCGATCGTAACGATTCCGAACTTAGGAACACCTTACGCAGCAGATATAGTTGCTCGTAACACAGAACTAATGGTTCTAGGGACTTATCTTGAATATAACCCCTTGCTCCTCATTTTTGGATTAGTATTTATTGTAAGAATTGCTAATGTAGCGATCGCGAAAAAAGCGTTCGATCGCTTCTGGGATCCCTTGGCATTGGGAACACTTTTGTATGGATTGGCTTATATTAAGCTTAAGCTCATCAGTATGTACTACATGGCTCCCGTTGACTTTTTGGGAATTTTGTATCTCGGATGGGTTTGCAATAAGCTGCTAAAAACCAGCACAAAAAAAATAAGTTTAATTTTGTTCGGAATTATTTTTATCGGAATATTTATCAGGAACTTAAGTATTTCTTCTTCGGAAATACTGAATTCAAAGAAGTATGAAGAAAGCAATATACAGCTAGTTGAATTTCTTAAAAACTATTCATCTCAAAATCGAAACAGAGATTCAGTAAGTTTATTATTTCCATCCAATAGCAACTATGAAGTCATGGAATTTTCCTCATTTATGGATTATCAAGGTTTAAAACTGCACCCTCGTAATTATCACAAAATGAAAGCTATCGAGCGCGAGCGGAGCGCTTGGGTTGTAAAAACGCAGAAACCTCTAAAAGAGGATAAGTGTATGTTGTATGCACCCTACAAATGCTATTATTTTAGCGCTCCGGAACCCGGCAATCTCATGGTCTTTTTGCCCAAATATAACGGTACGGCTAACGGGCGCAACATTGACCGCATTAAGAACGAGTCAGAGATGATATTTCAGTATCAGCCCAGTTTTTCAGCTTTAGAGAAAGTTCTTCGCTACTGGGCTGGGCCTCGTCGGATTGCTAAAGACTGGATGAATCTTTATGTGTTTAAAGTAGACTAAGGCGGGGTCGGGCAGGCCGAAAAATTTACCCCTAAAGCTATACAGTTATAAACGTTGAGCCTGCTTCCTAATTTCAATTCTAATGATTACCGTCGCATTACCCAAAGGCGCTCTGTTAAAAGATACCATTCATCTCTTCCAAAAGATCGGCCTCGACTTCAGTGCCTTCCTCGATTCGGGCAATCGCCTGCTTCAAATTTCCGATCCTACTGATACCGCTAAAGCGTTGCTCGTGAGAGCGCAGGATGTCCCCGTCTATGTCGAGTACGGACAAGCTCAGTTGGGAGTTGTGGGCTACGACGTACTGCGAGAAAAGTCCCCTCAAGTAGCCCAACTGGCAGATCTCAAATTTGGTAACTGTCGGCTGTCGGTAGCTGTTCCCACCACCAGTCCTTACCAACGCTCTTTTCAGCTTCCTCCTCACGGGCGCGTCGCCTCAAAGTTCGTTCACTGCGCCCGCGAGTATTTTCGCGCGCTAGACCTCCCGATTGAAATTATTCCGCTCTATGGGTCGGTAGAGTTGGGGCCGATTACGGGAATGTCTGAGGCGATTGTCGATTTAGTCTCTACTGGGCGCACCCTTAAAGAAAATGGTTTGGTGGAAATTGATGTTCTGTTTGAGAGTACCGCCCATCTCGTTGCTCATCCTTCGAGCTACCGTCTGAATACCGATGGTCTCCACGACTGGGTGGAGCGATTGCGCGACGCGATTTAAGGAGTAGCTCTACGGGCAGATTTTGCTCTCTGCCTTTAGCCTCCCATAGGCTCGCTGTCCCACAAATCGGCTCGGGTGTAGATTTTAGTCAATAAATCTTGACTTTTGGAGACGTAAGCCCTTCAACTCCTTTAAAGAGTTTTAAACTTTTTTTGCTGCTTTCACAGTGTTTTCACAAGGAACTGTCATACTTAATTACAGTGTGCAGATGATAGGTGTGCAGACATTCAACCCCACTCCCTTCCAGGAGTTGGGGCTTTTTTTTTCGCACTCTCCCCGCTCGATGGCTAGTAAAAACGCTGAATCTATAAATAAGGTTTACAATTAAATCTGGTAATTGTACTTAATTTTTGGCTAAGTTGCCCGCGATCGCGTTCCAATGTGACTAAATTTTTGAGGGGTAAGGGAAATCTACATAAATTATTAAATTCCTGATGAAGTTTAAAAATTTTACTGGAACTTTCACAATGTTTTCACGAGCCTATGTAATACTGATTTCAGTGTGCAGATGATAGGTGTATAAAACATTCAACCCCAACTCGCTTTAGAGTTGGGTATTTTTTTGGAGATACAAGGGCATGAGACGGCACTTAAAGCGTCTTGCCCCGTTTGACCTATTTACTGCTGTAGTAAAATGCGATCTCCTTGTCTTTAAGCGGGGCAAACTCGGCATCGAGCAGCATTTGGTTCAACTCATCTTGGGGGATATGCTTTGCACCGATGCGCACGATCCGCGATCGCATCGTGTTGGAAACGCCGCTGCGCTGCCGTCCGGCTTCAAATCCCATCACGCGCTGGTAGAGTTCGAGTTTGGCGCTTGGAATGGGGGAACCGTCGAAGTCGATTCCTTGTTCGATCGCGCGATCGATAGCATCGGCACCCTTGGTACTTTCAGAAGACATACGATTCAATCTCTCAAAAATTCAACCCGACCATTTTAGCGCGTCGCTTCGGGAACAAAACCAGGACGAATTGCTACACTAAAACATCAACTTGTTAAATAATCCAGGCTCGATCGTGTTGAAAGTCTTTGTATGTCGTCTCGCTGCGGTTGGGATGGTTGCTGGTTTGAGTGGGATTGTCCTTCCCAGTGCCAATCTCCCCGCAGTCGCGCAGTCTTCCCCAAGCGTCCAACCCCAAGCAACCTCACCCTTGCATGGCGAATGGCGCTTTAACGGGCCTACTCCCGAAGAATCGATCTCGCTGCTATTCTCTCCAGACGATAAGCTCTATTTCATTCTGCCGGATGGTGAAGGCTCTCAAATCGCCATTCAAATGAAATATAGCGCGCAATTTGACACCCAACCCAGCAGCCTCGATGTGATGGCTAGTGCTGAAGATAAAGCGCTGACGGTGTTCGAGCTAACCCCAGACGGGAAACTCCGCATTGATTTAGACGTGAGTCCGGGAGATTCTAGGCCTGAAAAAGTTGGGGAAAATGCGATCGCGTTCGAGCGCGTCTCCAACGCAACGCGCCCTCCAACTGATTTGCAAGTTATCGATCTGACCGCCGCCCCAGCTAAGACTGATGTTCCCGTACAGTTCATTAGCATTATTTTGAGCGGTCAAAGCGATTTTTATCGTAAAAATGGCAAATTTGCCGCTAGCGTCGAAGAATTGGGCTTAGCGACGGATTTAGAGACAGAAGAGTATCGCTATCAGCTTCAACCGGAGAGAGATAGCAGCAACAATACGATTGTTACTGCTACCCCAAAAGTGGAAGGACTTCCGAGTTATGCAGGCGCTATTTTTACCTCTGAGGATAAGGGAACTTCAACGGGGGGCATTTGTCGCAGCGATCTTCCTTCAACTACGCCGCCCTTACCCCTCAGTCTTAATCGCGAAACGGAAACCCTTGAATGTCCATCGGGTTCGAGTTTATTGAAATAATTTATCCCAACTCGATCTTAAAGTAACTAACGCTTTAATGCCAAAGTTAAACCGTCCGCGATCGGCACTAAACTGAGGGTAATGCGTTCGTCTCCATGCAACTTTTCATTTAAGGCGCGAATCGATCGCGTTTGATTGTCCTGTACTTCTAGATCGGCAACGCTGCCATTCCACAAAACATTATCGATCGCGATAACTCCGCCCCGACGCACTAACTTTAAAGCGCGATCGTAATAATTCTCGTAATTGCCCTTATCCGCATCGATGAAGGCAAAATCAAACGTTTCCGCCTCGCCATTTTCCAAAAGATTATCTAGGGTTTCTAAAGCAGGAGCAATGCGAAGATCGATCTTATCGGCTACGCCTGCTTGCTGCCAGTAGCGGCGAGCCATCTCGGTATATTCTTCGCTGATATCGCAAGCAATAACTTTACCGTCTGGCGGCAATGCAGCGGCAACAACTAAGGAACTATATCCGGTAAAGACTCCTACTTCTAACGTCTTTTTTGCACCAATTAATTGTACCAAAAGCGCCATAAATTGACCTTGCTCCGGTGCAATTTGCATAGTCGCTCTGGGATGATTTGCGGTTTCTTCGCGCAATTGTTTTAAAGTTTCTGATTCGCGCAAGGAAGTAGCGAGTAAGTAGTCTTGGAGTTGGGGTTCGAGTCCGAGCGTTTTTTTAGTCATGTTTTAAATTATGAGTGATGAATTACGAGTTATGAGTGAGGAATTACGAATTACGAATTACGAACTACGAATTACGAACTACGAATTACGAATTACGAATTACGAATTAAAACCAAAGGATTATCAATCTGGGGATATTGCTGTTTAATTTGCAGTAACGTTTGAATAGCTTTGGCTTTATCGCCGATCGCGATCGTGAGAGACTGTTGGGTCAGAATATCCGCCACAATCCGCGCTGCTTCCTCGCTTCCCTTCGCTTCTGCGGCTAAAAAGGCAAAAATGCGATCTTTGGAGACGCGCCCGCGATTCACCTGAGACAGAACGGTAATACAATAAGGGGATAATTGCTGCAAGCGATCGCAATTTCCCGCCGCGTAGTCTTCCAGGTAATTCGTGGCAAACGCCTGCATATCGGCGCTGGGATGCTCGCTGAATTTTAACAAATAATCTTGTCCCCAATCTGACTGGAAATGATTGATGACGAGATTTCGTCCGAATTGCCGCACTTCCTCCCGCACGCTGTCGCAAATACTCACCATGACTTCCGGAGTCCAATCCTCGCGACCAAAAGCGCTGAAGGTTGCGATCGCGAACTCCCGCGAATCAGTCCAGGTTGACTCCAATAGCCGCGCGCCTGCGATGAATTCTTGAGGATCGCGACGCATTCGATCTAAAATTTGCAAGAACATCGATCGCGCTGCCTCCCGAACTGCAAAAATTTCGTGACTGGCGAGTTGTACGATTTCCCGCGTTGAAAACTCTTGCGTCCATTCTGCAACGCGGTTTCCAAGCGCAACACCGCCCAACTCCCGCGCGGCGGAAGATTTAGCGCGTAATAATTGTAAGGCAGTATCGCGATCGATCTGCGACATCCAACCGGGAATGTTCTCGCGCAACAAGACTACGATATCAGAATGCAAGCCTTCCTGACGTTCGGGAAGCAGCAGCAGCGCGATGAATTCTCGCGCCATGCGAGTGGCGAAGTCGGGATGGGAGGTGGCGAGGCGTTCGATGAGGGAACGGACGGATTCACGTAAATCGGAAAGGTTAGAGGTTGCGATCGCGGCCAGAAAATCGTATTCTTCCAGCAATCTTTGCTCGGGCAACTGTCCGAAAAGTTGCACCCCAATGCGCCGAATCTCCTCATGAGACGAAGTAATTAACGAATCGATTAACCCCATCGGAAGTTCGGCGACGGGAATTTCGTGATTTAACAAAATTCGCGCCCCCATTTCTTGTACTTCCACGCGGGAAGAATCGAGTAAATCTTGGATTATTCCCCATCTTAATGTCCGTAATTGGGAGGCAAAACATAAGTGCAGCGTTTCTCCCGCATCCCGAATTGCCTCACCCGAATATTCTTCGCCCGATCGCGCCAACAACTCCGCCAAAACGCGCCCGACAATTCCCTGTTGTACCGCTTCTCCGAGTACCGCCTCCGACAGCAATCGCCGCGCAAATTGCCGCGTTTCGCCCTCGCAACTCAGGATCGGGGAAACGATAAACTCCGTCGAAGCCAGGAAAAAGTCTTTTGCTGCTTCTATCCATTCGTAGGCTTGCGATCGCGCCGCCGGTACCGGACAATGAACCAAGGCTTCAACTAATGCTAAATTGGGCGAACTTGCATCATACCGCTCGCGCGCAATTTCAAAAGCAAACTCAACCGTTACCTCATAAGGTTGATGCAACAGTTGGATTAACGTTTCTAACTCGATTTCCCGGTAAAAATCTCTGCAAGCGCGCAACGCTTTCACTGCAAAATGATGCACCGGGCGACAGCGACTTTCCCGCAGCAATTTTAATAAAACGTCGGGTTGTTGTTCCCATAACTCCGGAAACGCTTCCTCGCGCTGTTGAGGTTCCGCATCACCCGGTTTATAGTTCTCGCGACAGCGCCACGCTCTTGTACCATTAGGGAAATGATAGCGGGGACTATTGGTATAAAGAATTGGATTGAAAATCAAATAAACCGCAAACGCATCCCAACGGTTTTCGTATCTAATACTTTGCTGTGTCGAATAATCCCAACGACTAAAGGTTGTTTGTTTCGGATTTTGTGCGTCGCTGTCGGAATATTGCAGCAAGATTTTTGAGGCAAATTGCACGTACATCGCATCGCCTTCTTGCCCTAACTTCCGCAACGTTCGCCACACTCGTTTGCGAAAATAGCGTCGCGTTGCATAACTGTAGGAATGATAATAGCCCTGCGGTTCTTTATCGAAACGATAGGCAAGAATGCCAAATATTTCCGCATCTTGCCGGTACTCTGCCATCTTAAAAATATGCCGTATCCTTTGGACGTAATGCGTATCTTGCAGGGAAGCCGTTTTAACCAATCCTAAAAGGAAAGGACGAGTGTATTCATTATCAATTTGATAGAATGTATCAATAATTGTAAAAAGGTTACTTTTTTCAGCCCTGACATAAGCATCTACTTCATTATCCACATAGTAGGGATTCCAATAAACGTAACGCTCTACGATTAGCTTCGGAAAGCGCGATCTCCAGGGTTCGGGCAAGGCTTCTATTTTGGCATTAACCTCTTTTTTTAAATTCCGATCGTTCAGCCACTCCCAACTAAATTCTCGCTTTACCCACGCTTGAAATTCTTTAACCGCAGGCTCGATATATATCTCCTGTTGAAGATAGTTATTGGCAGCAATTGAGAAGTTGTCAGCACTACCATTGCGAGCCAATTCTTGCAACTCCTGCGGCAGTTCGGAAATTTTCTCTTCCTTCATCCGCAATCTTTCGGCTGCGGTTTCCAACTTATACAGTGCTTCCCAAGCAATCCGCTTGACAAACTCCGGCGTAGTAGGCGTTTCATAGAGATGCTGTACGTCCGCGATCGCACTCTCATCCCCGCACCATCCCAACGCCGCTACAATGCAGTAATCCCGCAGCGCATTGTTACTTCTGAGCAAGGAAATCAACGCAGGAACCGCCTCGCGCAACTTCAACTCGCCCGCTCGCCAAATAACGCGCTCTAAAGGCCAATTATCACCATCTCGTGCCATTAAGCGCCGCAAAATCGCTTCTTTTCGGGCTTCCTCGTTCCCTTCCTCCCGTTCGACGGTTGAAGGGACTTCCTGAGACTCCACCGCTTCTCGATAGCCCTTGCGCGTTTTCTCAGTTACTAATTTCTCAAAAAGTTGTTCGGCTCGGGCCAAAGTAACAGGTTGCGTTGTCTTCGTTCCCTCCTTCAAAGTTGCACCGCGCCGCCCGTAGCGAAAATTCACTAAATAGCCGCCTCCAACTTGACAGAGATCTACTTCGTAAACTTTATCGGAGGTTCCTTCCTGAAAAGAAAGCGTCATTCGTCTAATAAGTTCCATAATTTTTGAGGTGGAAATAATGGATAAAAATTACGATCGCTCGTTAACGGGTTTGAATACTGGGAACGTTTAATTTGACTTTTTTACAGACTTGCGATAAGACTCAAATTAATGATGGGTTAAATTTCTGATATTAACAATACCAATACCAAATTGATGTCAAACTGCATAGAATCAAAAGTAGTGCCGTGACACAGCTAAAACTGTGCGATAGGTTTCTCGTTCTATTGCTTACTCGATCGGGTTTCAAGAGTTTTTCTAAAGCCTCATTTAAGGTGTGTCACGGCAGTAGGGTGCGTTAGCGAAGCGTAACGCACCATCATCTTAACCCAAAATTGAGGGAAGTCGATTCTGTACAACATTAATGGGTAGGGGCGAATGCCATTCGCCCGCGCGGTGTACCCACGCAAACGAAAAATGCTATAACACCGGCGTTATCCCAATTCTCAGTTACGATGCACTAAATTTTTCGTCGTAGGGGCAGCCACATTGTTATGCCCTCTTCGGGAATCGTGCAAAATCAATGAGAATTGGTATTACGGGTTAACCGAATCGCAGCAAGGCGGTTAGAAAGCGTTAGGGGTAGTGGAGGAATCGGGAAAGGCGGTAATGGGTTTTTCTAGAGGTTGCCGCGTCGGAGGTTCCCTAACTGCTGAAATTACGGTTAATCCCCCTACCTTTTTCGGTTTCTGCGACTGAAATTTTCAGTCCCCTTTGACACAATGAGAGTGTGCTTAGAAAGCCAAAGCAATCGGAGGTCAAAAGATTATGGCTATTGTTCGTTGGAATCCTTTTTCTGACTTTGAAATTATGCGCCGTCAAATGGATAGCGTGTTTGACGAAATGCTCGGATTTAATGGCGAATCTCAAGTGGCTTGGAAACCGGCAATAGAATTGCAAGATACTGGAGATAGTCTACTATTACGAGTTGGTATTCCGGGGATGGAAGCGAAGGATTTAGATATCCGCGTTTCTCGTACTGCCGTTTCTCTACGTGGCGAACACGAATCGAAGAAGAGCGAAGAAAGGGAAAGCGGTACTGTTCACTCTGAATTTTATTACGGAAAGTTTGAACGCGCGATCGCGCTACCCGTTCCCGTCCAAAACGATAACGTTACAGCCGACTACACCAACGGCATTCTCACTTTAACATTACCGAAAGCTGAAGAACCGAAAGATCGCGTTGTGAAGATCGACCTCGGTGCGAAAACTCAACCTCAGTTAGATAGCGAAAATAAGGCTGAATAATCTTACGCTCTCGCTTTTGGTTGAATAAGTGGTTCCCTACGCCCCTATCGCTTTTAGGGGCGTTTTTTTTATCTTGAATGCAGCGTCTTTGGAACTACTTCCCAGAGAATCTTAGCTGGTTTGAGACGGCTACTGTTACAACTTGCTGGCGAATAAAATTGAATTAACGAGAGGCGAGATTGTCCATTCGTTCTCGCAGTAGGAGTTTAATCAGGGCGCGGAGAAATAAGGGGAACCAAACGCCAGCGCACACTAAAAGCGCGATCGCGCCGCCTTGATAAATGCTCCATAACATCAGCCCGCCCATCAAAGAAAAACCGCTCGCCCCTAAATAAATCAAACATTTCAGCCCCATATTAATCCGGCGCAGCAAGCGTTCGCTTTCCTGAGAACGGACTCGAATTTGTAACTCGCCGCGATCGATGCGTTCTTCCAAACGCTGGATATAAACCTCAACTTTATTGGGCTGAGTCAACTTATAAGTAATGAAACTCCGAGCTTGTCGGGCGAGGGTTCCCAGCAGTTTCCCATCTTGTTTGCGTCCCATAGTCAAACTTTGGATAAAAGGCTGAGAAGCAGCCAAAAGATTATATTGCGGGTCGAGGGCGCGAGCGATCCCATCGAGGGTGGTAATCGCTTTAATAATAAACGTCATTTGCGCGGGCAAGCGAAAAGGTTGCTGCTCGAACATGATATACAATTCGTCCCGGATTTGGTCGAATTCTCGCACGTCTACGGGGCGTTCGCGGAAACGTTCCAACAGAAAGGCAATCGTGCGCCGAACCGGAGTCATGTCGGCGACGGGTTCGATTAATCCCAGGTACATGAGCGTTTTAACTAACTCGTCGGCATCTTTTTTGAGAACGGCAAAAAAGGTGTTAATCATTTGGTCTTTGGCGAGCGTTTTCACTTCCGCCATCGTCCCAAAATCGTAGAAGATCAGCCTTCCGTCGAGACTAACGGCCATATTGCCGGGATGGGGATCGGATTGGAAAAAGCCATCTTGAAGCAATTGTTTGAGGTAGGAACAGATTCCCAGTTTGAGAATGTCATCGGGAGCGATCCCGCGCGCGATCAGGGTGGTGCGATCGTCAATTTTAATGCCGGGAAGATATTCGAGGGTGAGAACGCGCTGGGTGGTGTATTTCCAAAAGACTCGAGGGATGAGAATGTTAGGCTGTTGGCTGAAGTTTTCCCGGAAGCGATCGGCATTTTTGCCTTCGTGGATATAATCGATTTCTTTGTAGAGAATGCTAAAAAATTCGCGGTAAATTGCTTCGAGTTCGTATTTGCGCGCGCCGGGAAGGTAGCGATTGGCAAGCCGGACGAGACGATGTATAACTTCAAAGTCGAGGTTGAAGAGGGGTTCGATCGCCGGACGCTGGACTTTAACGACGACTTCTTCGCCGGTGGGGAGTTTGGCGCGATGGACTTGTCCGAGACTGGCGGCGGCGAGGGGAAAGGTATCGAATTCGAGAAAGAGGGTTTCGAGGGGCTGTCCGAGTTCGGTTTCGATGACGGACATCGCTAAATCGGGCGAAAATTCGGGGACGCGATCTTGGAGTTGGCTGAGGGATTCGATGTATTCGACGGGAATTAAATCGGGGCGAGTGGAGAGGGCTTGACCGATTTTAATGAAAGTCGGGCCGAGATAGAGCAAGCGCGCGGTTAGCCATTGGGCGCGACGAGTGCGTTGTTGGGGGGTATTTTTTCCGAGGACGCGATCGCACCCTAAGTAAAACAGGAATTGCGCCACGGAACGAAAAATAACGAATTGACGCGCGTTAGGGGAGTATTTGGCTTGTTGCCAGGGGGGGAGTTCCAGGGTTTTGGAGAAGTTGGGATCGATCGCCCCTCGATGGGTTTGAACGCTCAATTCGCGATTGGCGAGGCGAATTTCTTCGGGCGTGCGATTTAGCATGGACAATCTAAACTCCCGTTTTCAGTCCCATGTTGCAAGCGACAGCGTGCCGAATCCCAGATCGTGGCGTGGCAGTTGCTCGAATCATTCTGAGGAAACCAGAGCGTATTATGCTGGCGGCGTGGGGCTTCTTTCGACATTTAAGCTAAGGTTGAATTTAACAAAATATTTGCTCTTGCATCAACTCATACACCGTCAAATGGATGTTTTTAGTTTTTTGGTCGGTTTGAGCCTGGGACTGGGGTTGTACCTCTTTCAACATTCTCAACGCCAACGTCAATTAACCCAGATGCTCGATAGTTTAGCCCAAGGTGCGGCGGAAAACACGGATCTGTCGCTGATGTCGCGATTGCGCTCGGAAATTCAGCACGTCCGAGAAATGCAAGGACAACTCGAGGAAAAAGTAGCGACTTGGAGACGAGTCGTGGAGACTGCGCCGATGGGTTATTTACAAGTCGATGAGGAAAATCAATTGTTGTGGTGCAATGAATGCGCGCGAGATTGGTTGAAAATTAACCGTTGGAAACCGCAGGAAGTTCGGCTCTTGCTGGAGTTAGTGCGTTCTTACGAACTCGATCGCGCGATCGAACAAACGCGCCGCCGCCAGGAACCCCAGGTTCAAGAATGGGTGTTTCAAGCCACGCCGGTTTCTCCGACGCAGGGAACCTCCCACGCGATCGCGCTGCGGGCGCAGACGCTCCCCCTAGAACGGGGGCAGGTGGGCGTTTTTCTGGAAAATCAACAGCCGTTGGTGGATTCCATTCGGCTGCGCGATCGCGCTTTTTCCGACCTCACCCACGAGTTGAGAACGCCGCTAACTTCTATCTCTTTAGTCGCGCAAACGCTACAAAGTCGCTTGCAAGGGATGGAACGGGGTTGGGTGGAGCGGATGCTCCAAGAAACTCAGCGTTTAATTGAGTTGATTCAAAATTACCTGGATATCGATCGCCTCGAACAAAATCCCCGCGATCGGCTGAACTATGAATCCGTACCGCTCAAAGCGTTTATTTTGGAGATTTGGGAAACTTTAGAACCCATAGCCCGCGAGCGAGAGTTACACCTCGAGTATTCTGGCAACGATGCGTTACAGTTGCGCTGCGATCGCGCCGGTTTGACGCAGGTTTTTCTTAATGTTTTAGATAATAGCATTTACTACAGTCCGCCCCAGGCAACCCTTCAAATTGCTGTCGAACAAATATCAACGAAATCTGTCTCCTCCTCCGAGCGACTAGAAAATAAGGGGTGGATTATAATAAACATTATTGATTCTGGCTGTGGCTTCCAAACATCAGACCTACCTCATGTCTTCGAGCGACTGTATCGCGGCGATCTCTCTCGGTCTCGAGCCTTATGGGGAGAGCGCGCTGATGCTTTATTCTCTCGCAGAGGAAGCGGTTTAGGATTGTCTAT